>CAIYZZ010000122.1 GCA_903930805.1 uncultured Rhodocyclaceae bacterium
GTCTTGCTCAAAACCGCACTGGTTGCAGCGGTAGGCATAAATTGGCATGGATTCTCTCCGGGGATTTTCGTAGATTATAACTAGGCGCTTGACCGAAAAGAGGAGCGCCCTGCCTGCATGGGTCACATGGTGTTCGGGCGCCGCTAAATCAAGCCTAAATTACCCCGAGATAAGCCTGGTTGAGCGATTTGCCCCAAAAAAGGGCAATCAACCCTGCGGCCGTCAGGTAGGGGCCAAAAGGAATGGGCACGTTCCGACCATGACGTGCCACTACGATCAAGGTAATGCCCACGATGGCGCCAACGCAAGAGGACAGCAAAATGACCAAGGGGATCAACTGCCAGCCAAGCCAGGCACCGATTGCCGCCAGCAGCTTGAAATCGCCATAGCCCATACCCTCTTTTCCGGTAACCAGCTTGAATAGCCAATAAACCGACCACAGCGTCAGATAGCCCACCGCTGCGCCAATCACGGCATTTGACAGCGTGGCGAACGTACCGTTTACGTTGATCAGCAGGCCCGCCCAAAGTAGCGGAAGGGTAATGTCGTCGGGCAGTAACTGCGTGTCGAAGTCGATGAAGGTCAGAGCAATCATTGCCGCAATGAAGATTAGCGCCCCTGCCGTTGCCAGCGTCAGCCCGTAACGACCGGCCGCATAGCCGAACAGCAAACCAGTGATGGCTTCGACGATCGGGTAGCGCGGGCTAATCGCTTGCCCGCAACCTTTACAGCGCCCTTTGAGCAGCAAATAGCTCAGAATGGGGATATTTTCGAGTGCCGCGACCGGCCTGCTGCAATGGGGGCAGCGTGAGCGCGGCGATACGAGTGATAGCGAGTCAAACACAGGCGCAGGTGCGCCGGAAAATTCGGCGCATTGGCTCTGCCAGTCGCGTTCCATCATGATCGGCAGGCGATGGATGACGACGTTGAGGAAGCTGCCTATCAGCAAGCCGAACAAAATGCTGATGGTAGCAAGCGCTACCGGGTCGTTGAAAGGCATTCTCCTGCGCTAAACCACTGCGCCGAGCTTAAAGATCGGCAGATACATCGCAACAATGATGCCACCAATCAACCCACCGAGGACGACCATGATCATCGGCTCCATCAGGCTGGCGAGTGCGCCGACGGCATCGTCTACCTCAGCCTCGTAGAAATCCGCCACTTTGCCGCACATAGCGTCGAGTTGTCCGGACTCTTCGCCGATAGAGACCATTTGCAGCACCATGCTCGGGAAAACGTTGGCATTCTGCATCGCCACGACCAGACTGGTACCGGTACTGATTTCGGCTTTGATCTGAAGCGTGGCCATTTTGTAGATGTAGTTGCCGGATGCGCCACCGACGGAATCGAGTGCTTCCACCAGGGGTACGCCGGCCGCGAACATCGTCGATAGGGTTCGCGTCCATCGGGCCATGGTGGCCTTGCGTATCACGTCACCAAAAACGGGCAGTTTGAGAGAGATCTTGTCCATGAAAATCTGAACTGGCAATGATCGCTTCCAAGTGTATAGGAATCCGTAAATGGCACCGCCAATACCGGGGAAAATGATGTACCAATTTCCGACAAAATAATCTGAAATGGCTACAACAACGAGCGTCGGACCCGGTAGTTCGGCACCGAAATTGGCGAAAACCGACTTGAACGTGGGGACGACAAAAATCATGATGAGGGCCACGACGATAAAGGCCACGACCAGTACCGAGATCGGGTAAAACAGCGCGCTCTTGATCTTGGAAATGATCGCCTGGGTTTTCTCTTTGTAGGTGGCCAACCGATCCAGCAGTGCGTCGAGAATACCGGCCTGCTCACCGGCCTCAATCAGATTGCAGAACAACTGATCGAAGTAAAGCGGGTATTTGCGAAATGCCTGATTCAGTGAGGAGCCTGTTTCAACATCTGCTTTTAGATCCATCAACAGTTTGCCAACAGCTGCGTTTTGTGCACCTTTTCCAACAATATCAAAGGATTGAAGAAGTGGAACGCCAGCTTTCAGCATGGTTGCCAGCTGACGAGTAAACAGGGTGACATCCTTGTCGGTCACCTTACCGCCACCTTTGAAGCTCTGCTTTTTTACCTTCGTGACGAGAATGCCCTGGCGGCGCAGGGTTGTACGGACAACAGTCGCTGTCTCGGCACGTAGTTCGCCACGAACGGTCTTGCCGGTCTTGTCTTTGCCCTCCCAGGCAAACAACGGCTGGGAGTTATCTTTTTGGGGGGGTGCCATGCCTCTTCCTCAAGCCAGTGTGCGGGGTGATAATGCCTTGCATGTCTATCCTTGTAAAGGCTAAATATCCTGCAGTTCTCCTTGGAGTTAGCGGTTTGCCTGTTCCGGACGGTAAATCCTGACGATTTTCACGCGCCGATTTTCGGTTTGGACGATTTCCATCGCTACACCATTGATGCGCAGACCGACGCCGATTTCCGGAATGTCGCGCAGGTGCTCCAGAATCAAACCATTGAGTGTCTTGGGGCCATCAATGGGCAGGTCAAGCCCGAGCAAACGGTTAACTTCGCGCAGACTGTAACCCCCATCGACCAATGCAGATCCCACCTCATCCCAACGAAAGGCTGCGGTACTGCCGGGTATGCTGGTTGTAAACTTTCCGACGATTTCCTCGACGATGTCCTCAATGGTAACCAGTCCCAACAATTCGCCATATTCATCGACCACCAAGCCAAGGCGCTGGCGGTTTTCGCGAAAGAAACGCAGTTGGGCATAAACCTGAGTGTCGGCGGGAATGAAATAAGGTTCGGCCAGGTCTTTCCGCAGCAATTCGTGGTCGATCTCGCCTGTGATGGCACCGGCGAGGAGGCGGCGCAGGTGCACGATGCCGACGATATTTCCCGGTTCGTTTTCATAAACCGGCAAGCGCGTATGGAAGCTGGTTGCCAATTTGTCCGCAATCTCGTCGATGGGGGCGGCCAGGTCGATACTTTCAATTTCGCCGCGAGGCGTCATGATGTCCTCGACAGTGACATGTTCAAGATCGAAGAGGTTGATAAGGATGTCTCGATGTTGCGACTGCACAAACTGGCCACTTTCGAGAACAAGACTACGCAGTTCCTCGGTCGATAGACGTGGTGCTTCATGACCTGTCTTTGGTTGCAGGCGCAGGAGTTTGAGCAACGCGATGACGAACAGGTTAACGAACCAAATGACCGGATAGGCAATGCGCAGGAGCGGCGTCAGAATGTAACCGATGCGTGGTGCCAGCCAGTCTGGATAAGTGGCACCCACGACCTTTGGGGTGATTTCCGAGAAAATCAGCAGACAAAAAGTAACGAACACCGTGCCGGCCTCAAGTGCCCATTTTTCCTCGCCGAACACGGAAAGCGCGATATGACCAGTAATCATCGCGGCGGCAGCGTTGATCAGGGTGTTGCCAAGAAGGATAACGCCGATCAGGCGATCGACTTTAGCCAGCAAACTTACTGCCAGTTGTGCCCCACGATGTCCTGCTTCGGCTGCATGACGCAGGCGGTGGCGGTTGGCGGCCATCATGGCTGTTTCCGCCATGGCAAAAAATCCTGACAGCACCAGTAGAACAGCTAGTACAGCGAGCTGCACCCACAGGGGGATTTCGTCCATTAAGAGGCGACCCGGCCGAGGATGACTTCAAGCACGAACCGGCTACCAACATAAGCCAACAACAGGACGGTGAACCCTGCAAGAGTCCAGTGTAGGGCAGTGCGGCCGCGCCAGCCACGGCGATACCGGCCGATCAGCAGTGCACCAAAAATTAGCCAGGACAGCACGGCGAATATGGTCTTATGGTTCAGTGTCAACGCCTTGCCGAACAGGTGTTCGGAGAAGACCACCCCTGAAACCAAAGTCAGCGTGAGCAATCCGAAAGCAATATGAATCAGGCGGAACAGCAAGGTCTCCATCGTCAGGAGCGGCGGCAGTCCTGCAAAAAGTGGTGTCAGGCGCCCTCGATGCAGGCGCTGTTCGGTTACTGCCATCAGAATGGCATGCAGGGCGGCGAGGGTGAACAGACTATAGGCCAGCATTGCCACCAAAAAGTGAAGCCTGAAAGTAAGTGACCCGGCGTTGGCGAGTATGTGCTGCCCGGGCAAAGCCCAAGGCAGTAACGCACACAGGGCAGCCAAAGGCAAGCCAAGCATCTGCAAGCCTTCCATGCGGGCGTAGAAACTTTCTATCCAATAAAGGGCAACGGCTAGCCATGTGATCATCGATAGGGCTAAAGCAAAACCGAAGCGCATGCTCTCGCCATTGCCCGGAAAAATCTCCATGCCAAGTGTTGTTCCGTGAAAAACCAGCGCGACAGCCAGCCACATGCGCTCCCATGTAGCCAAACCGGCGACGGGTTGATCGAGTACCGCGCCGCGCCACCGCGTCCGCCAGAAATGCACGGCCAGACCGACATAGAGGGCGGCAGTCAGAAAATTTGGAAAAGACGAATGCAGTAGAATCGGCGGCATGTTTGGAGTCTACACCAAGCTTTTGCCCACCCATCCACCAATGGCTTTGCGCAACCGGTATATTATTCGTTCATCATGCTTGACAATCTGACCCAGCGACTCGCCAAGGTTGTTAAATCTCTGCGGGGCCAGGCGCGCCTGACCGAAGAAAATATTGCCGAGATGTTGCGCGAAGTGCGCATGGCGCTGCTTGAGGCCGATGTGGCGCTGCCGGTGGTCAAGGAGTTCGTCGCCCGCGTCAAGGAAAAGGCAGTCGGCCACGCGGTGATCGGTTCGCTGACACCGGGGCAGGCGCTGGTGGGTGTGGTGCATCGCGAACTGACGGAACTCATGGGGGGGGCGAAAGCCGAACTCAACCTGGCCACGCAACCCCCGGCGATCATCCTGATGGCCGGTCTGCAAGGCGCGGGCAAGACGACGACAACCGCGAAACTTGGCAAGTGGCTCAAAGAGCGGCAGAAAAAGAAGGTGCTGGTGGTCAGTTGCGACGTGTATCGTCCGGCAGCCATCGAGCAGTTGAAAACCGTAGCGGCGCAGGCGGGAATTGACTTCTTCCCCTCCTCTGTCGGCCAGAAGCCCGCCGAGATTGCCGCCGCCGCGCTGGATTACGCCAAGCGCCATTTTCACGATGTGCTGTTCGTCGATACAGCCGGCCGGCTGGCTATCGACGAGGCCATGATGGCTGAAATTCGCGAACTTCACGCACAACTGCAGCCAATCGAGACCCTGTTCGTCGTCGATGCCATGTTGGGTCAGGACGCCGTCAATACGGCGCGTGCGTTCAGTGAAGCTTTACCGCTCACCGGTATTGTTCTTACCAAGCTCGATGGCGATGCACGCGGTGGTGCGGCGTTGTCGGTTCGTCATGTGACCGGCAAACCGCTCAAATTCGCCGGTATCGGCGAAAAACTGACGGGTATCGAGGAATTCCATCCCGAGCGCATGGCCAGCCGAATTCTCGGCATGGGCGATATTCTTGGTTTGGTCGAAGATGCTCAGCGCGGCGTCGATCAGGACAAGGCGCAGGAGTTCGTCAAGAAGATGAAGTCCGGCAAGGGCTTCGATCTAAACGACTTCAAGGATCAGATCGGCCAGATGCGCAGCATGGGCGGCATCGGCGCGCTGCTCGACAAGTTGCCCGCGCAGTTCGGTGCGATGGCGCAGCAGGCGGGCGGACAGATGGAAGACAAGGCAACGCGTCGTATCGAAGGCATCATCAACTCGATGACGCCAACCGAACGCACCAAGCCTGAAATCATCAAGGCCAGCCGCAAGCGCCGCATTGCTGCAGGTGCTGGCGTTCAGGTGCAGGAAGTGAACCGCTTGCTCAACCAGTTCGAGCAGTCGCAAAAAATGATGAAGCAATTCACCAAAGGTGGCATGGCCAAGATGATGCGCGGCATGAAGGGCCTGATGGGTGGTGGCATGCCTGGTTTACCGCGTTAGGGGTGCAATCTTGCCCTCCTACTGTTCACCTCAGCGTCGAGTGCTGATTCCAGTTCGGGAACTGTTGCGACATTGTCGGCTCCCAGCATAGCCATGATGTCGGCCGTCTTGCGTTGCCGCAGAGTTTCCAGCGTACGGCGCACGATCTCGGACTTGCTCAGATGTTCCTGAGCACTCGCTTCGAGAATTTCGGCTTCGATCTGCGACGGAAGTTTGATGGTCAGCAGATCCACCCCGAGCTTTTCTGGCCCGTTAGCAGAAAAACAACTTTGCAAGCCATGGATGTTGCGGTTGAACTGCAGGGCAACTTTTTTCTCGGTATTGCCGTAGCGTTTGACGAGTTCTTCGCCGGTTTCGTCGAGAAAGCCAGACTTTTGCTCGATGACAAGCAGTCGCCCACCTGGGGAAACGATGGCAAAGTCGATTTCGCCAAAGTGGGAGCAGCCGTGTTCCACACGCGTCCAGTGGATGCCGTGGAAGATCGTGTAGTCGTCAGGTAGCTCTCGAGCCAGCAGGTCCAGTGTTTCAAGTTCGCGCTGGGCGGCGCCGATCGCTTCCATCGCCTGCCAGTGGGCAGGTGTGACCTTGGCCATCAATATGTCCTTTAGTTGTCGGTATCATCTCATGAGCCTGATATTTGTAGCATTCAGGCTGGTAAATTCCTTCCGAATCACCCAAAAGGAAACTTTGCATGTCGGTTTGTACGATCCTTCGCATGGGCGATGCGCGACTTCTTGCGCTCGCGCAGCCAGTCACCGATTTTGCTGATCCAGGTCTGAACGTCCTGATCGATGACATGTTTGACACCATGGCTGAAACTGGTGGTGTGGGGCTGGCTGCGCCGCAGATCGGTGTCGGCCTGCAGGTCGTGATCTTCGGTTTTGAGAAAAGCGAACGCTATCCTGACGCTGAACCCGTACCGCAGACGATCCTGATCAATCCGGTTATCACCTTGATGACGGAGGAAGAGGATCTTGGCTGGGAAGGCTGCCTGTCCGTGCCTGGTTTGCGCGGGGAGGTGCCAAGGCACAAACAAATCCGCTACCAGGGGTTCGATCCACAGGGCCATGTGATTGACCGTACCGTTGAAAAGTTTCACGCCCGGGTCGTCCAGCATGAGTGCGACCACCTGATCGGCAAACTCTTCCCGATGCGGATGCGAGATTTCACCCGGTTCGGCTTTACCGATGTACTGTTCCCCGAGTTGAAGCAAGATCCGTAGAGGCCGCAGCTGTACCCAGGCGAGTCAAAGGAAAGAATGTTGAAAGATCAATTGCCACCCCTCGAAATTGAGACTGCCCCAGACCCCGAGTTTGCGGTGATCTGGATGCACGGCCTCGGTGCGGA
>CAIYZZ010000123.1 GCA_903930805.1 uncultured Rhodocyclaceae bacterium
AGGAGCGATTGCAACGTTACATCTTGAACCAATTGCGTTGCGCCGCATGATAGGCAAGAAATCCGAAGATCACCGCTGCACCGACATTCCACATGGCAAACGCAGCGGTTGCCAGGACAACGAAGCGGTGTCCTCTATCCTGATCGGGTGATCGCCCACCAAGGGCGAGTTCCGCACCGGCCAGGAACAAAATCACGCCCAGTACAGGAACCGGAAACAACTGAAAGATCGTCATCATCGATCCGCCAAAGAACATGGCCAGTAGCAACAATAGTGCGCCAAGCATGATCGACGCCCCGCCTGTCTGCGCACCGAATTTGACATGGCCAGCCATACCGCCAGCACCATGACACATCGGAATCCCGCCGACGGTGCTTGACCAGAGATTCATTAAACCCGTCGAAAGAGCAACTTTCCGTTCAGACACCGGTCGATCGGGGAATAGACGGTTGTTTTCCTCGGTGATGGAGATCAGGGCGTTGCCGAAGGTCAGCGGCAATTGTGGCAGCGCCAGCAAAATAGCGCCCAACCAGAGGTCGTTCCAACTGGCCGACGACCAGGCCAATTCAGGCAAGCGAAACTCGGGTTTGATCATGGCAAGGCTGTTAGCCAATGCCGGTTGTTCGAACAGGGCGACGCCCATTCCGATCAGAAGCAGCACAAGCATCGCCGGAATACGCGCACGGGAAAGGAGATACAGGGTCAGGCCCAACAGTACCGCTGCAAGCATCCAATTCTTCGCCATCATAACGATTCCCTCGCGCATGAAGCTGAAGCCAAGTCCCATGACAATACCGACCAATACAGATTTCGGAATCAGCAGAGACAGTCGCCGGGCCAGACCTGTAAGGCCTAGCAGTAGCCAGAAGATCGCGGTTGCCACGCCGGCACCTGAAACAATGGCGGGCGTCAGCACGATTGCACCCGCGGACTGAGTAATCGCGGCAGTGCCAATGGCTTTCATGGGCTGCACTGGAAACGGCGTCCGGTAATGGATACCGACGACAATAAGGGCGGCACCGAAACCAAGCAAGATGCCCGTCGGGTCCATCTTGAGGATGGATACATAGGCAACGATGAAGGGGATCAACGTGCCTAGATCACCGAAAGCACCGCTGAGTTCGGCGAGGTCGAAACGGTTGCGCGGCTTGCTATCAGACTCAGCAGAGGCATCCATATTTTCACCGGTCACTTCAGAACATCGAATAGGTTATTGAAATCGTCTGTCCACACGCCCAGGCCAGGAATCGGACGAATCGGCATGCTCCGGCTACGAATGGGCTCTTGGGCCAGTACGGCGGGGTTACGAGCGACGAGAATCCAGTCGGTATTGCGCAGTAGTGGGTTGTCGTTCTCGTCATGGATCAGCACCACATGCAGACCATTGGCCTTGGCGATATTCTCGACAACCGGCGGTAGCCAGAGGAAGCGGTTGGTAACATGGAAAGCGATGATGCCATCGGGCTTCATGTGCCGGAGATAAACGTCCATCGCTTCGGCGGTGATCAAGTGCACGGGAACCGAGTCACCGGAAAAAGCGTCAACGGCCAGCACGTCGAAACTTTGCGGTGGCTCGTGCTCCATGGATAGGCGGGCGTCGCCGAGCACGGTGTCGATAATGGCGGGACTGTCGGCCATGAAGGTGAACTCGCTCTGCGCCAGGTCTATCACCTGCGGGTTGATCTCGTACATGTGATAGACATCGCCAGGCTGGCCATAGGTGGCCAAGGTGCCAGCACCCAGACCGATCACGCCGACTTTCTTGTGCTCGGCAGGAGTATTGGCGATGGCCAAGCCGACGCCGGCGCTGCGGCCGTAATAAGCCGTCGGCTCGCGACGACGCGCCTCCGACAGGTATTGCTCGCCGTGTTTGATGGAGCCATGGTAGAGCTCACGTACCTGGTCATCGAGTTCTTTATCGACGCTATCCATCGTATAGAGCGTGCCGTAGAAACTTCGCTCCATGCGTCGCGCGTTGCTGAGGTCGTCGCTGATTTGCTCATAGAGGAAATAGCTGCAGGCCACCGCCAACACCACCGCGATCAACATCACCGGCCGGTTACGGCGGAACATGACGCCGGCGAGAGCGGCAGTAAAGGCGAAACCGATGCCGAGTTCGTAATAGGCGGGGAAAACGCGCGGTGCGATCAGGCCGACGACGATGCCGCCGAAGGCGCCGCCCAGCGAGACCATCAGGTAGAAGCGCGTCAAATGGCGGGTGGCGGGACGTAGTCGGGCGAGTTCGCCATGCAGGAACATGCAGAAAACGAACAGGCCGGCCGAGTACAAAGGAATGGCCACCTTGACGCTGATGCCGATATCGCTGTCCTGCAAGCCATAGGCGCACACGACGAGCAGGATGGCGCCGGCCGGCACGAAGAAAACGCGGCGATACCAGCGATCACTCTCGAAGCACAGCACGAAGGTCAGCAAATAGAGCGTGAGCGGCAACAACCAGAGAAAGGGTATGGAAGCAACGTTCTGGGTGATATGGTTGGTTATGGCCAGGAGCAGCCAGGAAGCTGCGGCAGCCGGCAGCAGCCAGAACAGGTAATCGCGCCAGACCGGATCCCAGTCACCTTCGGGTGCATGCATTTTTTCGTGTGTCGGAGCCGGCAGCGCCTGGACATGGCGCAGGAAATACACGCCGGAAGCCGCGCAGAGAAGGGTAAATACGGCGTAAATGATCGACCACCCATAAGCCTGACCGAGCAATGCGGTGCGCGTTTCGATCAGGAAGGGATAACTGATCAAAGCGATCAGGGAAGCCATGTTGGACAGGGAAAAATAGCGATAGACATGCGTACCTACCCCGGCGCGCGCCACCCAGGATTGAACCAATGGTCCGGTGGTCGAGAGCAGAAAATAGGGCAGGCCGATGGTCGCTAGTAGCAGGCCGAGGATCAGCAAGGTCGGATCCTCGGCACCGGTTGGTTTCCAATGGGCCTTGGCAACAATCGGCAGGAACAGAAGGCTGGACGACAGCAACAGTATATGGATCACGACCTGACGACGCGGTTCCATGTGGCGCGACAACCAGTCCGAGTAGGCATAGCCGGCCAACAGGATCACCTGAAAAAAGACCATGCAGATCGCCCATACCGCAGCCGTACCACCGAACCAAGGCAGGATTTGCTTGGCAATGAGGGGTTGAACAAGAAACAACGAAAAGGCGCTGGCAAAAATGGTACCGGCAAAAACCAGCTTGGGGACGATGATTGACATATGCAGGAGAAAGTTATGGCTGCCGGATTAGTGCATCATACATTCCAACCAAGGCACTCATGGCTTCATGCCAGAGATTCCTCAGCCTGCAGTTCGTCGAACCGCGTAGGTAGCCCGGAACGGCGGCGTGTCGGTGTCTGAATGGCCTTTTCCAGGACGGCGGCGGCGCTGACCAGCGTCACACGCAGGCGCGCACGGGTCACGGCGGTATAGACCAGTTCGCGGGTAAGCGCCGGGTTGTGGCCCTCGGGAAGGAGTACCAGCACCTGATCGAATTCCGAACCCTGCGATTTGTGCACCGTCATGGCAAAAGCCGTCTCATGCGCGGGCAGGCGAACCGGAGCCACCGCACGAAATCCGGCATCGCCTTCCAGGAAATACACCATCAGCGCACCCGAGTCATCGGGCATGACGATGCCGATGTCTCCGTTGAAGAGTTTCAGCACATAGTCATTGCGCAGGACGATCACGGGTCGGCCGGGATACCACTCGGAGTGCTCTCCGGGATCGAGGGAG
>CAIYZZ010000124.1 GCA_903930805.1 uncultured Rhodocyclaceae bacterium
CCAGATGCATGAATCACTCAAGCAGAATGATTTTCTCCAGCCTCTGATTGAACCTTCACCGATGTATCGGCAGATGGATGTTCCCTGTGAACACTGAAGGAAATTCAGCTACCGCAATTCAACCTCATTGATCTCAATTAACGCAATCTGACATCATGCTGGGCGCAATCATCGGCGACATCGTGGGTTCGGTCTACGAATTCAACAACTACAAGGCCAAGGACTTCGAGCCGTTCTTCCATCCGAAGGCATTCTTCACCGACGATACCGTCTGCACCGTAGCGGTGGCCGATGCGCTGGTGAATGGCATCGACCCCGCCGTTGCGTTGCGCACCTGGGGACGCAGGTACGAAAAGAATGGCGGCTGGGGCATGCGTTTTGCGCAATGGCTTGGTAGCGACGATGCGGGCCCCTACAACAGCTATGGCAACGGTGCCGGCATGCGCGTCTCGCCGGCCGGCCTGCTGGCCGGCAGCATCGAAGAGGCCATCCGTCTTTCCAACCACGTAACCGCCGTTACCCACAACCACCCGCAAGGCATGCGCGCGGCGGCGGCCACCGCCGTCGCCATTCATCTTGCCCGCACCGGCATGGCAGCAAACGCCATCCGCGCGGAAATCGTCAGCCGCTTCGGCTACGACCTGTCCATGAGCGTCGATGAAATCCGCCCCCGCTATCGCTACAACGAACGCGCCCTCGACACCATTCCCCAAGCCCTCACCTGCGCGCTCGAAGCCACCAACTTCGAGGACGCCATTCGCAACGCCATCTCCATCGGTGGCGACAGCGACACCATTGCAGCCATCGCCGGCGGGCTCGCCGAAGCACTCTTCGGCATCCCGGAAGACATTGCGGCAATCGCCCGGCTGAAAATCCCCGAGGACATGCGGGAGGTGCTCACCACCCTCTATGCAAAAGCAGCGCAAAGTTCCTGACGGATTATTGCCGTCCCGCCACCACCGACTTTTCGACCTTGCCATGATCTCAGACCCGCTCCGCCAGCACCTCCGCTCTTGTCAGAACATCGTCGTCTTCACCGGCGCTGGCCTGTCGGCCGAAAGCGGCATCCCGACTTACCGTGATCGACTTGGCGACCCATGGGCGCATATGACCCGCAGGAGATGGCGACGCCGGAGGCATTTCGCACCAATCCGCAACTGGTGTGGGATTGGCATGTGCATCTGGCCGAGACGATCCGGCAAGCCAAGCCGAACGCCGGGCATGAGGCTATCGCGCGCATGCAGGACTTCGGGCCCCGCATCACGGTGCTCACGACAAATATCGACGGGTTGCATCAGGCCGCCGGCAGTCGCAATATCGCCGAACTGCATGGCACCCTCGCCAGACTCAAGGGGTTCAGTGATCCCGAGGCACAGCAAGGCGGAGAGAAATTCGCCGCCTGCCAGCTTTGCGGCGGCATGACGCGGGCCGAAAACTGTAACCCGGCCTTTGATCCGACAGGTATCGCGCCCATCAAGCTCGTCACCGGCCCGGTGCCGCACTGCCCCGCCTGCGGTCTGCTCCTGCGGCCCGGTATCGTCTGGTTTGGCGAACCGCTCGAAGAAAGATTCGACCGCTTTGCCTACATGGTTGCGACTACCTGCGATGCCTTGATCTGTATCGGTACGCGCAGGATGTGCGGTCGGAGTTGTGGATTCCACGGATTGCCATCGATGAAGGCGTAACCGTGATCGAAATCGACACCGAGCGCACCGAGATCAGCGGCTATGCCGATGTGTTTCTGCAAGGTAGTCCGGCGACTATACTGCCGCAGCTTGTTGGAGAAGCTTGGGCAGGTTAAGCCGATATCTACTGCCGTCCCGCCAGCGCCGACTTTCTGGGAGAAATAATGGCACTTTGGAAAATAATGTGCGAAGAAAACAGGTACCCCGGCATGTGGCAGCGCTGGTACTTAAATCAATGCGTCGGCGTAGGCTGGCAAGCTCAAGATGGCTACCTGCTTGTAGGAGAGATTGCACGCGGTGTCCCATTCCGGCAGGGATGGGTACTCTGCCGTAACCTGCTGAACCGTATGGCGGTTGGCGATTACATTGTGGTCACTCTCGCCGATAGCCGGGCCGCCCGTATTGGCCAGATTACTGGCTTCGCCATTGAGGATGCTCAATGGAACCCCTTGGTACCCCCAAGCAAGACCTTGCCCTTTGGCGAAATCGGTCGCCGTATCTTGGTTCGGTGGAATTTGACAATTGGACCAGATGACCGGGGTTTAGTTGTTGTTCTCCCTGAGGGAAAAAGATTTGCGCTACATGAATTGCGACCAACACTTGCCGAAGTAAGGTCGATGTCACTGGAACAATTGATAGACACGATGAACGACCCGACAAACTGGGTCAACTTGCTAGGACATTTCGCGTATGAGCGAGCACTGTCCGAATATATCGCGGCCTACCCGTACAAACTTGAAGACGGTTTACTCCAACATCCGAGTGAGAAAGTTCGAGAAAAGGTATTTGGCGATGGACGCAGGTCGGATGTATTGCTGATCGACAGGACAGGTAGGTCTGTTGTTGTTGAATGCAAACAAAATGCTCCGACCATCGCTGATTGTGACCAACTTCTCCATTACCTTGAACTGCTGCGCGGAGAAACAGGCGCTTTGGTGCGTGGCATTCTTGTACACGGGGGACCAGCAAAGCTCAGAAAAGATATTTCAGAATATGCTGCGGCCAAATCTATCGAAATCGTGCGGTATCGATTGGATGTTGAATTTCTGCCATGCGCTTGATTACGCCGCTAAGTAACTTTGGGATGATGATTGAGGAAACGAATGGCTACCCGTTCTGAAAACAACCTTGTTGGGGCTGCGGGAGAATATTTTGTCTGTGCGGAGCTTTGCAGGAGAGGCTTTCTGGCACTGATGACACCGAAGAATAACCCGCTATTTGATGTGGTGGCCGCGTCTTCCGATGGCGCTCACTCTGTATCCATCCAGGTGAAGACAAGGTCTGTCCACAACATTCAAGGGTGGAAGCTCGGCACGGATATTACGAAGAAGGATGTACCTACGGATCTATTTGTAGTGCTTGTAAATCTTGAGGATGGTGTGCTGCCTACCTTTTACGTCTATGAATACTCTGTTCTTGCAGGGAGAGTTTCAGACGTTTACGAAGCCTACATTAACAAACCCAAGCGAGATGGCACCCCAAAGAAGGAGGTGGGTTTCCGCTGGTTCGATGAAGGGTCATTTACTGATGATGATCGTTCCCGAAAAAATAACTGGCAATCGATAATCGATGCTCTGAGCTGCCCGACGGATAAGAACAGGCTCAAAAGAGTAGATTTTCAGAGCCCTGAAAAGTTAACGATCAACGAACTGCTCTCCGCTCACGGATCGGTTCTCGATGAATTGAAGCACCGGGGCGTTATTCGCTCTAAGAATAATCCGACGGGCGATTACGCAGAGTGGTTATTTTCCACAAAGCTGGGGCTTACCTTGGAGCCCCAGGCGAATGGAGGTTTCGATGCAACGGACTCCCAGAGAGTACGCTACCAGATCAAGAGCCGCCGGGTAACGCCCGACAACCCATCGACCCAACTCGGTGTCATCAGGAATCTGGACAAAAATGATTTTGACTTTCTCCTCGCGGTTGTTTTCGACGCCGACTGGCAAGTTCTCCGTGCGGCGAAAATATCGCATAAAGTCGTTGGGACTCTAGCGACGTTTCGTTCCCACCAAAACGGCCACATCATGCACCTGCGCCCAACAGTTTTTGATGTTCCGGAAGTTGAGGACATTACCAAGGTGTTACGCGATTGATTGGCCGAGATGCTCACCCCCTGAGCATCGCTGGCGTTACGATGACCGCATGACTCCATCGTGACGAGGAACACAGCATGAGCCGCTACGACGACACCGCCCTCGACCAACTGATCTGGGAGGCGATTGGCACCAGCGCATGCCCCGAGGACTTTCGCGCCTACCTGGATCATCGGCCGGAAAACGCCGGGCATCTGGATGAGGCGCTGGATCGACTGATTGAACTTGACGATGCCGATGCCGCCTGTAACGAGGGCGAGTTGCGCTATCCGGCTGCCATTGCGACTATCGAGGCATTGGCGAACACCGGCAACGCCACGGCGCAGTTCCACATGGGCAAGGTGTTGGGGCACGGCATCGGTGTGCCGCTCGATATCGGGCGCGGCGTGGCTTGGTATCGGTTGGCGATCCTGCAAGGCGAAACACGCAGCCATATCAATCTCGGCAACCTGCTGCTTGAAGGCGATGCCACACCGGCCGACTACGACGAGGCGAAACAGCTTTACGCCAAGGCGGCGGAGCTGGGCGAGCCGATGGGCACCTTCATCCTCGGGCGTCTTGCTGCCGCTGGCCGGGGTGAGGCAAATGGTCGGCCCAACCCTGTTCGCGCCCTCGAACTTTTCCATGCAGCTTGGGAACAGGGAGACAAGAACGCGGCCTGGTGGATCGGCTACAAGCTGCGGGCGGGCGACGGCGTGCGCCAGGACAAGGCGCTGGGCAGGGAGTGGATCGAGAAATCAGCTGCAGTGGGCTGCATCGGTGCAATGCAGCAGATGGGGTCGGATGCCGAGCATGGCCGGGGTTGCGAAAAGGACGCTCATGCAGCCGCCGACTGGTATCGCCGCGCTGCCGAGTTGGGCGACATGGAATGCCAGTGCAAGCTGGCCAATCTGCTGTTGCGTGGCGAGGGCATCGCCAAGGATGGCGCACAGGCCGTGCGCTGGCTCAAATGTACTGCCGCCCGCAATGACGCCAACGCGCAACGCATGCTGGGCGTCGTTTATCTGCTGGGGATCGACGTCGTGCGCAACGTGCGCTTCGGCCGCAAGTGGCTAACGCGCGCGGCCGGGAACGGCGATGCGGATGCGGCGTGGCGACTCGGCCTGCTTTTGCAGCAGGACAAAGAGCGTGATCTGCCGGCGGCAGTGCAGTGGTTTTCGCAGGCCGCACTGGCCGGGCACAGCGAGGCGCAGGCAGCGCTGGGCACCTGTTATTGGCGCGGTCATGGCGTGCCCGCCGACGCGCATGCGGCCTTCAAGTGGATTCACCTGTCCGCACTGCAGGGCGAGCCGCATGCTCTATACATGCTGGGCCGCCTGTACCTTGAGGGCATCGGCGTCGCCGCCGACTACGCGCAGGCCGCGCAGTATTTTCGCCGGGCGGCCGAGCGCGGCTACGCCAGCGGCCAGGGTCATCTCGGCTGGTGTTATCTGAATGGCGAGGGTGTCGACCGCGACATTGCCGAAGGCATGTTGTGGCTGGCGCGGGCGGCGGAACAGGGCGACGCGGCAGCCAGCCGGATGATTGGTCGCGTGTTGCTCGATGGTATCGGTGTCGAACGAAATACGACCGAAGCGTCGAAGTGGTTGCTCGATGCCGCCGAGAAGGGCGATGCGGCCGGCCAATACGAGCTGGCACTGCTCTACGCCGAAGGGCGCGGCTTGCAACAGAACGGCGAGGAAGCCCGGCAGTGGATGGAAAAGGCGGCAGCGCAGGGCAACGCGGACGCCAGCAGCTGGTTGAAGGCGCAGGCCGCTGGCTAACCGCCGTCCCGCCAGCGCCGACTTTTGCTAACCGCGTGCCCGTTCGATCTGCACCCCAACCCGTCGCACCCCGCGTGCGATGCCCACCTTGGCGATTGACACTTTGACCCAGGGTGCGCGGAACTCTTCGAGCAGTAGCCCGATGATGTATTCGCCCAGCGTTTCAAGCAGGTTGAAATGCCGTGCCGACAGTTCGGCGCGCACGCGCTGAATCACCGCGGCATAGTCGATGGTCTTGGCGATATCGTCGTCCTGTGCGGCTTCGTCAGGCACACCGAAGGTCAGGGTGAGATCCAAAGTTTGTGGCGCGGCGCGTTCGCGGTCGTAGATGCCGACGTGTGCTTCGACGCGCATCTCCTCGATGAAAATAAAGTCCATGTAAAACTCTCGTTTAGAATTCCGGCCATTCTATGGAAACCACGCCTTCCCTGCTCATCTACCTTGCCTACCTGGCATTGGGCTACCTGATCGGTTCACTGCCCTTCGCGGTGATCGTCTCCAGACTTTTCGGTCTCGCCGACCCGCGCAGCTTTGGTTCAGGCAACCCCGGCGCGACGAATGTGCTGCGCACCGGTAACAAGGTCGCCGCGGTGCTCACTTTGCTGGGCGATGCGGCCAAGGGTTGGCTGGCAATGTATGTCTCGGGAAAAGTCGGTGCTGGCGGGACGGCAATTGCCTGGGTGGGACTGGCTGCTTTCCTCGGCCATCTATTTCCTGTCTTTCTGCGCTTCAAGGGCGGCAAGGGTGTCGCCACTGCCATCGGTGTACTGATTGGGCTGGACGGTGTCATTGCCCTCGGCGCAGCGCTTACCTGGGTGGCGACGGCTGCACTCACGCGTTATTCTTCCCTCGCCGCGCTTGTTGCCGCCTGTGTCGCGCCAGTGCTGGCGCTGGCGCGGCATGGCCTAGGTGCGGTATCCGTGGTCGTAGGTATCATGTGCCTGCTGCTGATCGTGCGCCACAAGGCGAACATCGTGCGCCTGATCGAGGGCACCGAAGGCCGCATCGGTGGCGAAAAGACCACTTAACGCGTAGCGAGCGGCCAGCGTGGTTTCACCGCAAAACTGCCCGCGCGATTCACGTTGCTAACCGCCCCGGCCAATAAATGCTGCGCACCCGCGAAGGCGATCATCGCGCCGTTGTCGGTGCAAAGTTCCATTTCAGGATAGCAGACGCGGACACTGTTTTGTGCCGCGGCGACGTTCAAGCGCTCCCGCAGCCGCTTGTTGGCACCGACACCGCCGGCAACGACCAGCGTGGAAAGTCGGCGCTGGCGGCACGCCGCCAAGGCCTTGGTCGCCAGGACCTCGGTGGCCGCTTCCTGAAATTCGGCAGCCAGATCGGCCTTGTCCTGATCCGTCAGCGGGCGCTGGCGCACGGCAGTCAGTACGGCGGTTTTGAGGCCGGAAAAGCTGAAGCTGAAGTCGCCGCTGTTAATCATCGGGCGCGGCAGCCTGAATCGACCGGGCTTACCCAACTCGGCAAGTTTGGCCAGCGCTGGCCCGCCGGGATAACCGAGGCCGAGCAGTTGTGCGGTCTTGTCGAAGGCCTCGCCGGCGGCATCATCAAGCGACTCGCCCATCAGTTCGTAAGTGCCCACTTGCGTCACGCACATGATCTGCGTGTGTCCTCCAGAAACCAGCAGGGCGATGAAAGGAAATTTCGCCGGATCGCTGGAGAGCAGCGGCGAGAGTAGATGGCCTTCGAGGTGATGCACGGGCAGCGCCGGAATATTGAGCGCCAGCGCCAGTCCCTCCGCGAAGCTCGCGCCCACCAGCAAGGCCCCGGCCAGCCCCGGCCCGGCGGTGTAGGCAATCGCATCGAGGTCTTCACGCGTACAGGCGGCCGCCTGCAATACCTTTTCCAGCAACGGGATCAGGCGACGGATATGGTCGCGCGAGGCGAGTTCCGGCACCACGCCGCCGTAGGCCTCGTGCATCGCCACCTGCGTATGCACGGTATGGGCGAGCAGGCCGCGCACGGTGTCGTAGAGGGCAACGCCGGTTTCGTCACAGGAGGATTCGATACCCAAGATAAGCATGCGGCAATTTTACTTTGACAAGCAGAAAGAAGCGGCTAAAATGCGCGGCTCTTTTGTTCGCCTCAACCCATCCAGGAAATTCGCATGCCCGGTATTCGTCTCAAGGAAAATGAGCCTTTCGAGGTTGCTATCCGCCGCTTCAAGCGCACTATCGAGAAGGCTGGCACGCTCACTGAACTGCGTTCGCGCGAGTTCTACGAGAAGCCCACTTCCGAGCGCAAGCGCAAGCTCGCCGCTGCTGTAAAGCGCCATCACAAGCGCATTCGCAGCCAGTTGCTCCCGCCCAAGATGTATTGATTCCACTGGCGCCTGCTAGACAGGCGCCAGCAGTCGATACCGCCCCGGATAGCGCCGTGGGCGGTTTTGTCGTTTCTGAAACTGGAACATTGGAGGTTTGTCATGCCGCTGAAATCTCGAATCACCGAAGATATGAAGCTCGCCATGAAGGCGAGGGAGGTCACCCGCCTGGGTGCCATACGTCTTCTGTTGGCCGCCATCAAACAGCGCGAGGTCGATGAGCGCATCGAACTCGACGATGTGGCGGTGATCGCTGTGATCGAAAAGATGCTGAAGCAGCGCAAGGATTCGATCACCCAGTACGAAGCGGCGAAGCGGCAGGATCTCGCTGACGCCGAAAAGTTCGAAGTTGAAGTCTTGCTAGCCTACATGCCGCAGGCGATGAGCGCTACCGAAGTGGCGGCGATTGTCGAGCAAGCAGTGGCCGATTCCGGCGCCAAGGCACCTGCTGACATGGGCAAGGTGATGGCGCTGGTGAAACCCCAGATTGCGGGGCGTGCCGACATGGGCGAAGTATCCAGGCTGGTGAAGGCCAAGCTGAGCGGCCAATGAGTCGCTGGCGCATAATCGCGCCGTGATTCCCGAGTCTTTCATCCAGGAACTGCTTGCTCGCATCGATATCGTCGATGTTGTCGAGCGTTACGTCCAACTCAAGAAGGCAGGCGCCAATTATCAGGCCTGCTGCCCCTTCCATTCCGAGAAGAGCCCATCCTTTACGGTCAGTCCGTCCAAACAGTTCTATCACTGCTTCGGTTGTGGTGCCCACGGCAGCGCCATCAGCTTTGTCATGCAGTATGCCGGGCTTGGTTTCATCGAGGCGGTGGAGGATCTCGCCAACAGCCTCGGCATGCCGGTACCGCGCGAGGTAGGTGCCCACTCACAGCAGAAAGCGCGACAGGCACCACTTACAGAGCGCATGGCGCAAGCTGCGCGTTTTTACAAAGACCAGCTCAAGGCCAGCCCCGTGGCCATCGAGTATCTCAAGGGGCGCGGCCTGACCGGTGAAATTGCCGCGCGTTATGGTCTCGGTTACGCACCGGACGAGTGGCAGGGTTTGCAGCGCGTCTTCGACGATTACACCTCACCAGCCTTGGCTGAGTGTGGCCTGGTGATCGATAACGAACAGGGGCGGCGGTATGATCGTTTTCGTGACCGCATCATGTTTCCCATCCAGGACCAGCGTGGCAGCGTCATCGGTTTTGGCGGGCGCGTACTCGGTGCGGGCGAACCAAAATACCTCAACTCGCCTGAAACCCCATTGTTTCACAAGGGCGAGGAGCTTTATGGTCTGCCGCAGGCGCGCAAGGAAATCCAGCAGCAGAACATGGTGCTGGTTGTCGAGGGCTATATGGATGTGGTGGGCTTGGCGCAAAGTGGTGTCGAAAACGTGGTTGCTACCCTCGGCACGGCGGCCACCGGGATCAACATCCAGCGCCTGATCCGCCTGGCCGACCGCGTCGTGTTCTGCTTCGACCGCGATGCCGCCGGAGAGCGTGCTGCCAAGCGAGCCATGGAGGTCAGCCTCGAATACCTCGTCGATGGCAAAAGCATCGAGTTTCTCTACATGGATGGCAACCAGGACCCGGACGAGTTTGTCCGCGAACACGGCAAGGAAGCTTTCCTCCGGCAAACGCTGAACGCGGCCAGATTGAGCGACTTCCTAGTGCGCAAGTTGATGCAGGAAAGTAATACCCATACGGCAGAAGGTCGCGCCAGACTGGTCAGCGAAGCGAAACCGCTATTGCAGAAGATTTCTGCGCCGGTGCTGCGTGTGCAGATCACCAAGGAAGTTGCCAAGTACGCGCAACTTTCCCAGGCCGAGTTGGAAGCGCAATGCGGTCTGAAGTCACTCGCCTGGAACCGCAATGCCCCGCCTCCACAAGGCCGGTTGCGCCCGGCGCCGAACGCGCTCGAACGCACCTTGCTCATGACCGTCCTGCGCCGCCCGGAGCGCGCCGCTCGCCTGCCTCTCGACCTGATCGCCCAGGATAACGCCGAGGGTGCGGCACTGGTTGCTGTAGCCGACGCCATCGAGCACGCCGCCTTGCTGTCAGGAAATCTCGGGCTGCTGATCGAGTATTTTCGCGGTAGCGCGCATGAGGAAATTATCGCCACAATATCCGGGCGGATTGAGGAGGATGCGGGTGATGAAGGCGAACAGGAGAGGGTTTTCATAGATACCGTTGAGCGCCTGCATGAGCAGGCCCTGCATCGTCAGATCGAAGAAATGAATGCTAAGGCTCGCGCCGGCGCCCTTTCGACCGAAGAACGGCAAACCCTCGCCAGGCTGCTTTCGCGCAAAAGAGCTTGATAGCACGTGTATAATCGCGCGCTTTGCCGCGATTCGAGTCGAGCCCATGTCAAAGCCAACCACCAAGCCGACCAAGGCCTCCCCCAAGCCTGCCGCCAAACCGGCAATGGCCAAGTCTGCCAGGTCTGAGAAGCCTGCGGCCAAGGTCGCTCCTGTAGCCAGAGCCAGGCCAGCTGCCAGGGCGGTAGCAAAGCCCGCCAAGGCCGCAGTCAAACCTGTCGCCAAGCTAGCGCAGGGCAAGCCAGTAGCGGCGGGCAAGCCGGGAAAAACGAGCCACAAATCCGAACCGTCACAGGTTAAGGCAACAGTCCCTGCTGCTCATGTTGCCAAGGTAGCTAAAGTTGCGACCCCGATTACCCCCCCGCCCGTCCCTGCTCCTGCGGCACCCGTGGTAATTGAACCGGTAGTGGCCCCCGTCGGCAAACTTAGCGCCAAAGCCAAGAAGCTCCGGGACAAACAAATGCTGGCTGCGCTCGAGCAGGCGCAACCGACCACCATTGATCTCGAGGCCCGCCGCACGCGCCTGAAGAGCCTGATCACGCTTGGCAAGGAGCGTGGTTTCCTCACTTATTCGGAAATCAACGATCACCTGCCGGATGATCTGGTCGATGCTGAGCAGATCGAGGCAATCATCAGCACCTTCAACGACATGGGTATCCAGGTCTATGACCAGGCACCCGCGCCGGAAGAGATGCTGCTGGCCGAACAGAGCACCGCGCCGATCGATGCCGCCGAAGCTGAAGAGCAAGCCGAGCAGGCACTGTCGACGGTCGACTCGGAATTCGGCCGCACGACCGATCCGGTGCGCATGTACATGCGCGAGATGGGTACGGTCGAATTGCTGACGCGCGAAGGTGAGATCGAAATCGCCAAACGTATCGAGGAAGGTCTCAAGCACATGGTGCTGGCAATTTCTGCCTGCCCCACGACGATCACCGAAATCCTCGAGATGGCCAACAAGGTTTCCCTGGACGAGATGCGCATCGATGAGTTGGTCGATGGCCTGATCGATCCAGATGCCCCTGACGAGGATATCGAGGCCAAGGCCAACAGCGTAGACGACGAAGGCGAAGGTGTGGGGCTGGATGACGAAGAAGACGACGAGGAAGCCGCCGAGGCCCGCGTGTCCGCTTCGTTGTTGCAACTCAAGCAGGATGCTCTAGAACGCTTCACCGTCATCCACCAGTTATATGGCAAATTGATGCCGGCACTGATGAAGCGCGGCTCCCAGGACAAGAGCTACCTGCGCATCCAGAAGCAGATTTCCAACGAGCTGATGAATATCCGCTTCACCGCGCGCTCCATCGAGCGTCTGTGCGATTCGGTGCGCGGTATGGTCGAGGCGGCACGGGCTCACGAACGCAAGGTCTTGCATCTTTGCGTCGATAAGGCGCACATGCCGCGCCAGCATTTCATCAAGGTCTTCCCGGGTAACGAAACCAACATGGAGTGGCTGAAACACGAGGTGCAATCCGGTAAACCCTATGTTGGCGTGCTAATGCGTCAGGCGCCAGCCATTCTCGAAGAGCAGCAATCCCTGATCGATCTGCAGGGACGCATGGGCATCCCGCTCAGGGAACTCAAGGACATCAATAAGCAGATGTCCACCGGTGAGGCCAAGGCGCGCCGGGCCAAACGCGAGATGACTGAGGCCAACCTGCGACTCGTCATTTCCATTGCCAAGAAATACACCAACCGTGGCTTGCAGTTTCTCGACCTGATCCAGGAAGGCAACATCGGCCTGATGAAGGCGGTGGATAAGTTCGAATATCGTCGTGGCTACAAGTTCTCTACCTATGCGACGTGGTGGATCCGTCAGGCCATTACCCGCTCGATCGCCGATCAGGCGCGCACCATCCGCATCCCGGTGCACATGATTGAAACGATCAACAAGATGAACCGCATTAGTCGCCAGATCCTCCAAGAAACCGGCAGCGAACCCGATCCGGCCACGCTGGCGATCAAGATGGAAATGCCCGAGGACAAGATTCGCAAGATTCTCAAAATCAGCAAAGAGCCAATCTCGATGGAAACGCCAATCGGCGACGACGACGATTCGCATCTAGGCGACTTCATTGAAGATCAATCAACACTCGCCCCCGCCGACGCCGCACTGTTTGCCAGTTTGCGCGAGATCACCAAGGAAGTACTCGACAGCCTGACGCCGCGCGAAGCCAAGGTGTTGCGCATGCGTTTCGGCATCGAGATGAACACCGATCACACGCTGGAAGAAGTTGGCAAGCAGTTCGACGTAACGCGCGAACGGATCCGCCAGATCGAGGCCAAGGCATTGCGCAAGCTGCGCCACCCCTCGCGTTCGGAGAAGATGCGCAGTTTCTTGGACGGTAGCGAATAAGGTTTTACTCTGGCCGGTGCGGGTCTCCCGCGCCGGCTAGCGGGCCTGTAGCTCAGTTGGTTAGAGCAGAGGACTCATAGCGTAAGTTGTGCCATACGTTTGGAAACTGCGTATGGGATGGTGTCAAATTCGGTGAAAGCTAAGTGCAGCAATGCATACGCCAACGCCGAGCCAAGCTTCGATGCGAAAGTGTCGTTGAAGGTGTAGAGACTAGACGGCACCCACCTAAAGCGAAAGCCACGGTGAAGGCATAGTCCAGGGAGTAGTGAAAACTACACAAACCGGAATCCTTTGGTCCACGGTTCAAGTCCGTGCGGGCCCACCAATTTAAAAACCCAACCCTTATCGGTTGGGTTTTTTTCTGCCTGTTGCGCCAGTACTGGCGGGGCTTTGGCAAAGATGCGTTGCCAGCCAACAGGCCACACCATCCATTTTTGTCTCTACCACTCCCCGGAATCCTCTCTTTTCTCCATTTGACCTGTGGCTGACCACCCCTCGACCACTCGATTTCATGCGGGATTCCAGCCGGTAGTTGGGCGGCAACAAATGGTTCTTCAACCAGCTGATGCTCAAGGTCTTCGGCGGGTGAGGTCTGGGAGCGGGCGCGGCGATTGCTCGAGCAGCGGGAGGAAGAAATACCTCACTCCAATTAAATTGCATAAACCGCTTGGCTCTTTTTCCACCTAGAGCGTTCATGCACACATCATCAACAGCCAAGCAGGAGCGCGAAATGACTCAACCCAAACGCAAGTTCACCGTCGACGAACTGGGCCTCATCC
>CAIYZZ010000125.1 GCA_903930805.1 uncultured Rhodocyclaceae bacterium
CTGTCTATTTCCACCCCAACATGGAAATCGAGACGCGCAATCGGGTTCGGCTGCTGCAGGACCTGCGCGTGGCGGTTGGGCGCGACCGCCTGTTCCTGTGCTATCAGCCGCAAGTCAATCTTGCCACGCGCAAGATCGTCGGCGTAGAGGCGCTGATACGCTGGCGCACCGCTGACGGCCGCTTCGTCTCCCCGGCGGAGTTCATTCCGCTCGCCGAGAACTCAGGCCTGATCATCAGCATGGGCGAATGGGTGATGCGCACGGCCTGCCTGGAACTGCAGCGCTTCAATCATATGGAGCACAAGATTGGCGACAATCTGCGCATGGCGGTGAACGTATCGGTGGTTCAATTCCGCCATCCCGAGTTCCTGAAAATTCTGGATTCGGTCCTGAGCGAAAGTCGGATCGATCCTGCGCTGCTGGAACTGGAAATCACCGAATCGGTGGCCATGCTCGATGCGGGCTTCATCGGCAACATGCTCAACCAGGTCAAGGCGCGCGGGGTCAAGGTTGCGATCGACGATTTCGGCACCGGCTTTTCTTCGCTGAGCTATCTAGAGCGTCTCCGCGTCGACCGGCTAAAGATAGACCGCTCGTTTGTAAGTCAGATGTCGCAAGGCAAGGGCGCCATGCGCATCGTCGAGACCATAGTCCAGCTCGGCCGCAGCCTGGATCTGGACATCATCGCCGAAGGCGTCGAGCACGAATCAGAGGCGGAAGTTCTCGCGAGACTCGGTTGCCACGAGGCGCAGGGTTTCCTCTACTCCAAGGCGCTCGCCTCCGAAGCGCTGCTGCAGTTCTTGCGTACGTTCGCCTGATGCGGACCAGTGCCATCACCGCCTGGATCAATTCCAGGCTTCTCACGAACAAGATGTCCGATGAATACTATTTCGGGGATGAGGCCGAGAACTACAAGCGGTTGTTCAACAACGTCCTCTTGACCGCCTTGATCGGCTGCGGCATCGTCATTGCCGGTGTAATCGTCGATGGAGACATGCTGCGGCAGCGGTTGTTCAATCTGGTTGTCATCGTCGAGATTCTGATCCTGGGTTTCTGGTTCCTGCAGGGGTCCATACGCAGCGCCGCGGCAGTTCTGATAGGCGGCTTCTGGGTAGCTACTTCGGTGTCGACAATCTATTTTGCCGGAGTACACAGTGCCAACTTCCTGCTCTACGCATTTATCATCTTCCTTGCCGGCTGGATCCTGGGGCGTCAATGGCTGCTCGCAATCACCGCAGCGACCATTGCGCTGGTGCTCGGGTTGGGCGTCGCCGAGCTCCTGGGCTTCTACCGGCCGACGCCGCGCGCCGGCGTAATGGTTGTCACCGGGACGCTGGTCGGCACGCTGGTGGCCATCAGTTTTCTCACCACTGTTGCCTACGGCAGCCTGATCAAGAAACGCAATCAGGCGATGGCACTGTCGGAAGAGATGCGTCTTCAGAATCTTGCGCTGGCGCAAGGCAAGCGCGATTTGCAGCTCGTCATGGATCACGTCCCGGCCGGCATTGCATCGTTCGACGCGGAATCACGCCTGCGCTTCGGCAACGCGCGCTATGCCGCGTTGTTCGGCGCGAAGCCGGAGGAAATCGCTGGAAAGCATGTTTCCGAGTATGTGCCAAAAGCGGCGCTCGACTGTCTCATGCAGGAATGGCAAAAGTGCCTGGGCGGCGAGCGCGCCGGCTATCGGCGCAACAACATCGATCCGCTTACAGCCAAGATCCGCATCATGGATGTCGAACTGGTGCCGGAGTTCGACCAGGGCCAGGTAGTCGGACTGTTCGCGCTGCTGATCGACGTAACCGAGCAGGTCGCCGCAGAGGAGAATATCCGCGAGTTGAACGACACCCTGGAGCGGCGGGTCGAGGAACGTACCGTCGCTTTGGAGGAAGCCATGGACAAGCTGCACCGTTCCTATGAAGAACTCGCGGCCAGCGAAGCCAGGGCGACCCTGAGCACCCTGATCGCCAGCGTCACGCACGAACTCCATACTCCGATCGGCAACAGTGTCATGGCCGCCAGCACGCTGGGGGATCATGCCCGGCGCTTTCACAACATTGCCGACTCCGGTCAACTCAAACGTTCCGACATCGCGCTGTTGCTGAGCGTCTTGCGCGAGGGCACCGACCTGTTGCAGCGCAATCTTCAGCGCGCCGAGGGCCTGCTGCAAAACTTTCGCCAGGTGGCAGCCGATCAGGCGAGCGAACAGCGCCGCTCGTTCGATCTGGCGACCGTGGTCCGGGAAATACTCGATACCCTCGCCCCCAGCCTGAAGCGCCATCCGCACCGGGTCGTGGTCGACGTTCCGGCTGGGATCACCATGGACAGCCTGCCCGGGCCGCTGGGCCAGGTGCTCATCAACCTGATCAATAATGCCTATATGCACGCCTTCGAGGGGCGTAGCGATGGCGTGCTGACGATAGGCGCGACAAACGTCGAAGAGGAGGTCGTGCTGAGCTGCGCCGACAACGGCGTCGGAATACCTGCGGCAAATATTCCCCGCCTGTTTCAGCCTTTCTTCAGCACCCGGATCGGCCGCGGCGGCACCGGCCTGGGCATGAGCATCGCCGAGAACCTGGTGCGAAAAGCATTGGGCGGCACGATCGAGGTGCGCTCCGAGGTTGGCGTCGGCACGACGATAGATGTGCGCATACCGTTGATCGCGCCGGCATTACAGGCCTGAATTCGTGATCGCTAAAGCCAGCAGGGCGCGCGAGCCTTCCGGCGCGACGGCGGGTGCCGGACCGTCCGCGGAACGCATAGACCATCCGGTCTTATGGAGTCCGTCGCTGGCTTTTCTGAAATACGCCATCGGTTTTCTGCTTGTCGGTTCGATCACGTTCCTGATGATTATTTTCATCATGGAGCCGGCGCAGATGCCGACCGCGCGTATTGGCACGCCGATAGTTCTGTCGCTGCTGGCGGCCGTGGCGTGGTTGTTACTTCGCCGCGGCAAGATTGAGGCCGCGGTTCGCCTGCTTGCCGCCGGGGTCTGGGGCTACATAACCGTCGCTTCGTTCTTTGTCGGCGGCTTGCAGTCGATGGGCATG
Source organism: uncultured Rhodocyclaceae bacterium (assembly GCA_903930805.1). Classification (GTDB taxonomy): domain Bacteria; phylum Pseudomonadota; class Gammaproteobacteria; order Burkholderiales; family Rhodocyclaceae; genus Sulfuricystis. The sequence goes on from CAIYZZ010000125.1 coordinate 3,048, forward strand.
ATCCTATACCCGCTGATCATCATCATGGCCGGCTGGCTGTTGGGCGCGCGCTTTGCCGTTGTCATTGCCGTGCTGACAGTGTTGGCGGGCTTCGGCTTCCTGCAGGCGGAGTTGCACGACTTTCTACCGTATCGACCGAGCACGCCGGCGGTACTGTTGTGGGTCGTACAGGCTTTCACTTTCACTCTTTCTGCGGTCCTGATTGCACACCTGGTCAGCGCTTATCAGAAGCGCCTGGAGGAAGTACGCAAGCTTGCGAGCGACCTGCTTGCCTCTGAAGCCGATCTGAATCGAGCGCAGGCGGTTGCACACGTCGGCAGCTGGGTCTACGACCTCGCAACCGATACCCTGCATCTGTCGGCGGAAACCTGCCGCATATTCAGCCTGCCTGACGGCGTGGCGGGCAGCCATGACACTTTCCTGGCGCGGGTGCATGCCGATGATCGGCTTCGGGTGGAAACCGCCTGGCAGGCGTCGTTTCAGGGAGGCGAGCCCTTCGACCACGAGCACCGCATCCTGGCTGGTAATACGGTCCGCTGGGTGCGGCAGAGAGCGGAACTGGTGTTAGCGCCGAATGGCACGCCAGTTCGCAGCGTGGGCACCACGCAAGAC
>CAIYZZ010000126.1 GCA_903930805.1 uncultured Rhodocyclaceae bacterium
ATGATATGCTCGCCGCGCTTGATGAGTTGCGCGGTGAGCATGAATTTTCAATCGAAGTGATGGATGTCGATTCGCATCCTGACTGGGTGGCGCGATACGATCAACTCGTTCCTGTCCTGTTTTTTGGAAATGAGGAAATCTGCCATTATTTTCTCGATACCGCGAAAGTGCGTGAGGTTTTGAGCCGGTTTCGCTAGAATCCTGCCTCCGCTTTTTTGCCATGGTGTCTGCTGAGTGGATCACATAAGAAATTTCTCCATCATCGCCCACATTGATCACGGCAAATCTACGCTGGCCGATCGCATCATCCACCTTTGCGGTGGTTTGTCCGATCGTGAAATGTCCGAACAAGTACTCGATTCGATGGATATCGAGCGGGAGCGTGGCATCACCATCAAGGCGCAGACGGCGGCGCTTTCGTATCAGGCCAGGGATGGTAAACGCTACAACCTGAACCTTATTGATACCCCGGGGCATGTTGATTTTTCCTATGAAGTCAGCCGCTCACTGTCGGCCTGTGAGGGAGCGCTTCTTGTGGTCGATGCCTCTCAGGGGGTCGAAGCCCAGACGGTGGCAAATTGTTACACCGCTCTTGAGTTGGGTGTTGAGGTTGTTCCCGTACTGAACAAGATGGATTTGCCACAAGCCGATCCGGAGGGTGCGCGCCAGGAGGTGGAGGAGGTCATCGGCATTGACGCGACCGATGCCATCTCCTGTTCCGCTAAGACTGGCATGGGCATTGAGGATATTCTCGAAGCGGTGATCGCCCGCATTCCGCCACCCAAAGGTGACCCGGCAGCGCCACTCAAGGCCTTGATTATCGATTCATGGTTCGATAATTACGTTGGCGTGGTGATGCTGGTGCGCGTCGTCGATGGCACGTTGCGTGCCAAGGAACGCATCCGTCTGATGTCGACGGGTTCAATGCATTTGTGCGAGCAGGTTGGCGTGTTTACGCCAAAATCGATTGCCCGTGATCAGCTTTCGGCCGGCGAGGTTGGTTTCATCATTTCCGGCATCAAGGAACTGAAAGCGGCAAATGTTGGCGATACCGTCACGCTGGCCGACCGACCGGCCGCCGCGTCCTTACCCGGCTTCAAGGAAATCAAGCCACAAGTGTTCGCGGGGCTCTATCCGGTCGAGGCCAACCAATACGATCAGTTGCGTGAGTCTCTTGAGAAACTGCAACTCAACGACGCTTCGCTACGTTACGAGCCAGAGGTATCACAGGCGCTCGGTTTTGGTTTCCGTTGCGGGTTTCTCGGCTTGCTGCACATGGAAATTGTGCAGGAACGATTGGAACGTGAATTCGATCAGGATTTGATTACCACCGCGCCCACGGTGGTCTATCAGGTGCGCTTGCGTGACGGTACGGAAATTTTGGTTGAAAACCCGTCGAAGTTGCCGGATTTGCAGAAAATAGAGGAGATTCGCGAGCCGATCATTACCTCGGCAATTTTCGTGCCTCAGGATTATCTCGGTGCAGTGATTACTTTGTGTGAATCTAAACGTGGCACTCAGGTCGACATCCGTTATCACGGTCGCCAGGTGCATGTTACCTACGAGATGCCTCTGGCCGAGGTGGTGTTCGACTTCTTCGATAAACTTAAATCGGTTTCGCGTGGTTATGCTTCACTCGACTATGAGTTCAAGGAATACCGTGCCGCCGATGTGGTCAAACTCGATATCCTTATCAATAGCGAACGGGTCGATGCACTATCTGTGATCGTGCATCGCGCCAATGCACCTTATCGCGGTCGCCAGTTGGCGGCCAAGATGCGTAGTCTGATTCCGCGCCAGATGTATGACGTTGCGATTCAGGCGGCAATTGGCTCGACCATCGTTTCGCGTGAGAACGTCAAGGCAATGCGCAAGGACGTGCTGGCGAAATGCTATGGTGGCGATATCTCGCGCAAGAAGAAACTGCTGGAAAAACAGAAGGCCGGCAAGAAACGTATGAAGCAGGTCGGCCGTGTCGAAATACCGCAGGAGGCTTTTTTGGCCGTGCTGCGAGTGGATGAAAAGTGAAACGATGAATTTTGCCCTGATCCTGTTTGTGTTGCTTGTGGTCAGTGCCGCGCTGTGGGTGGCGGATCACTTCGTGTTTCGAAAACGGCGTACCCCTGATGCAAAAGAACCGCTTTGGGTCGAATATGGGGCAAGTTTTTTTCCGGTCATTCTGATTGTCTTTGTGTTGCGCTCCTTTCTCGTCGAGCCATTCAAGATTCCATCAGGATCGATGATTCCAACTTTGTTGGTGGGCGATTTCATTGCTGTAAATAAGTTTACCTATGGCATTCGTTTGCCGGTGTTGAACAAGAAAATCATCGAGATAGGTACGCCGCAACGCGGCGACGTGGTGGTTTTCCGCTATCCCCCGGATCCATCGCTCGACTACATCAAGCGGGTTGTAGGATTGCCGGGCGACAGGGTGGCTTACCTGAACAAACGACTGACGATCAACGGTCAGCCTGTTGCAAGGGAAAGACGCGGCGACTATTTTGATGTTGAGCGCATGTTCTATACGCCTCGCCATGTCGAAAAGCTCGGAGAGGTCGAGCATGCAATGCTGATCGAAGATGACGCACCTGCTTTTGTTCCCCATGTCCTGCAGTTTCCCCAGCGGGACAAATGCCTCTACAATGCCGAAGGCGTTGTTTGCGATGTGCCCTCTGGACATTATTTCGTCATGGGTGACAATCGGGATAATTCCCAAGATAGCCGAGTGTGGGGTTTCGTGCCTGACGAAAATCTGGTGGGCAGGGCTTTTTTTGTCTGGTTCAATTTTAGTGATCTGAAGCGAATCGGTGGCTTTCGCTGATCGCTGTGATAAAAGGGCGAGATTGATATGAAAAAGAGACAGTTGGGAGTAAGCCTTTCAGGATTGTTGATGTCTGCGGTGATCCTTGCGGTGCTGGCCCTTTTAGGTATGAAAGTTGTCCCGGAATACCTCGAGTATTTTCAGATAATCAAAACACTCAAGGCGGTTTCGAACGACCCCAACGCAAAGACTAGCGTTTCCGAAGTACGCAAGGGGTTCGAGCGCCGCGCAAACATTGATAACATTACGGCCATCACTGCCACGGATCTGGATGTAAGCAAGGATGGTGGCGACTTGCTCATATCATTTGCATATGAACGACGTGTTCCATTGTTTGCCAATGTGAGTTTGTTACTCGACTTTCAGGGTTCGAGCAAGGAGTGAGTTCGATTGGACGCCTGGAAAAGGGGCTAGGCCACATTTTCAGGCAGCCTGAGCTGTTGCACCAGGCGCTGACGCATCGTAGTCACTCATCTCCGCATAACGAACGTCTCGAATTTCTTGGGGACAGTGTGTTGAGTTGCGCGGTTGCGACCTTGTTGTATCAACGCTTCCCAGGCTTGCGAGAGGGCGAGTTGTCGCGGTTGCGAGCTAGTCTGGTGCGACAGGAAACGCTTGCGGAACTTGCCACGAAACTCGAGTTGGGTGACGTACTTCGTCTTGGTGAGGGAGAACTCAAAAGTGGCGGGTTTCGCCGCCCATCCATATTGGCAGATGCGCTCGAGGCTATCTTGGGGGCGGCTTATCTCGATGCCGGTTTCGAGGCTGCCGAGAAAATGATCTCGACGCTCTATCAGCAACGTATCGAGCAGATTGATCCGCATGAAGCAGGAAAGGATGCCAAGACCGCCCTGCAGGAATATCTCCAGGCACGGCGTATCCCCGTGCCGCAATACAGTTTGTTGGCGACGCGCGGGGATGCTCATGCGCAGGAGTTTGAGGTGTCTTGTGCGGTGCCGGCTATGAGCATCAAAGTGACCGGCAGCGGCATTAGTCGGCGCGGTGCCGAGCAACAGGCCGCCCAAGCCGCGCTTGAAAAATTGAGGACATCATGAGCGAAACGGTGGGTTTTCGAGCTGGTTATGTTGCTATCGTCGGGTGCCCCAATGTCGGCAAATCGACACTCATGAACCGTCTGATTGGCGCCAAAATCAGCATTACCTCAAAAAAGGCGCAAACCACACGTCACCGGGTGCACGGCATTCTGACGACCGATTCTTGCCAGTATGTGTTTGTCGATACGCCCGGTTTCCAGACGCAGCATAAAAATGCGCTCAATCGAGTAATGAACCGCACGGTGACTACTGCGCTGGCTGATGTTGACCTGGTGTTGTTTGTTATCGAGGCCAATCGTTGGCGAGCCGAGGATCGTGAAGTCCTTGCAAAAATTCCGGCCGACACGCCCATCTTGCTCATCATCAACAAGGTTGACCACCTCGCCAACAGGAATACCCTGCTGCCTTTCATGGCGAAACTTGCAGAGGAGTCAAACTTTGCCGAAATTGTGCCGATCAGTGCCGAGCGCAGCGATAGACTGGACATCTTGTTGCAGGTAGCGGAAAAATACTTGCCGGAATCCGCACCGATCTTTGATGCAGAGGATCTGACAGACCGGTCCGAGCGTTTTCTCGCTGCCGAGTTGTTGCGTGAAAAACTGTTTCGCAATCTGGGTGAAGAATTGCCCTACGGTATCGCCGTCGAAATTGAGCGCTTTGAAGTTGAAGACAATGTGCGCCGCATACACGCCGCCATCATCGTCGACAAGGAGGCACACAAGGCTATCGTTATTGGTAAGGGCGGTGAGCGCATGAAGCGGGTGGCAAGCGATGCGCGCAAGGATATGGAGCGTTTGTTCGGCGGCAAGGTCTGGCTGGAGACGTGGGTGAAGGTCAAAAGCGGTTGGGCAGATGACGAGCGTGCCCTGCGGAGTCTCGGTTACGCATGACGGCTGCGCGTCGGCGTATTGATGATGCGGCGGCATTTTTGCTGCATGCTTATCCGTATAGCGAAACCAGCCTGATTCTCGAAGTATTTTCCCGCGATCATGGCCGGCTTGCCTTGCTTGCACGTGGTGCGCGCCGACCACGTTCCGCATTGCGTGGCGTTTTGCTGTCATTTCAACCGCTGGAACTGGGTTGGTTCGGCAGTGGTGAAGTGAAAACACTCGCCCGTGCGGAGTGGTTGGGCGGCATGGCTTTTCTGCGTGGCGAAGGCTTGCTGCTCGGTTACTACCTGAATGAGTTGTTGCTTAAGTTGTTGCCGCGCGAGGATGCGCACACCGCCCTGTTTGATGCATATGCAGGTGCGCTCGTCGCCTTGTCGGGAGGGTCTGTCGAGACAGCGGAGTTACGGCGTTTCGAGAAAACTCTGCTGAAAGAGTTGGGCTATGGCCTGGCGTTGGAGCACGATATCGCTGGCAAGGCGCTTGAGGCGGGAGTCCGTTACCGCTATCAGGTTGAGCATGGCGCAGTACGCGAGAGCGAGTCGGACAGCGGCTTGATCGTCCGGGGGAAAACCCTGCTCGATTTGGCAGCGGACGACTATGCCGACTCCCGTAGCCTGGCCGAGAGCAAACAACTGATGCGACATCTTCTATCGCACCATCTTTCCGGCCAGATGCTGCAAACCCGGCGAGTGTTCATCGAGTTGCAGGACGTATGAAGGGTGAAAAAAATGATTGATCTGGGAGTAAATATCGACCATGTGGCCACTTTACGGCAGGCGCGTCTCACCTATGAGCCTGACCCTGTCTGGGCAGCGGCGGCTGCGCATCTGGGGGGGGCAGATGCCATCACTGTGCATTTACGCGAGGATCGTCGCCATATTGTCGACCGTGATGTCGAACTGTTGCGTGCCAGCGTGCAGAGCAAACTGAATTTGGAGATGGCAGCTACCGATGAGATGGTTGGAATAGCTTGCCGCCTTATGCCAGAGATGTCGACCCTGGTGCCTGAGGGGCGCCATGAAGTGACCACTGAAGGTGGGTTGGACGTGGCCGGGCAGGAAGCGCGTTTGAAGGATGTCGTGCGCCGAATGCAGGATGCCGGCATTTACGTGAGCTTGTTCATTGATGCCGATATGAAGCAGATCGAGGCAGCTGCGCGCGTCGGTGCGCAGGCGTGTGAGATTCACACCGGGCCCTATGCCCGAGCCTTTCATGAAAACGGGCGAGATATCGAAAGTGCCGCAGCTCAGGCCGAGCTAAAAAAAGTCGGCGCTGGCGGGACGGCGATTATCGATTGCGGCATGCGTTTCAATGCCGGCCACGCCCTGAATTACATCAACGTCCAGCCGATTGCCGGTTTGCCCGGTTTGCGCGAATTGCATATCGGGCACGCCATCGTCAGTCGTGCGGTGTTTGTCGGCCTGACTGAAGCTGTACGCGAGATGAAACGCCTGATTCGCCAGGACGCCGACATCAAGTGATTTACGGTATTGGCACCGATCTCGTGGACATTGAGCGCATGCAGGCGCTCTGGCAGCGACACGGTGCTCGAGCCCTGGAAAAGCTTTTGGCACCCGAGGAACGCGTTGCCTGTAGCGCCAGTCTGGCTCCCGGCCGCTTCCTCGCCAAGCGTTTCGCTGCCAAGGAAGCCCTCGGCAAGGCACTCGGCACAGGCATCCGCGCGCCTGTGCTGCTGCCTGCCATCGCCGTGGTGCATGATGCGCATGGCAAGCCCGCATTTTCCTTTGCCAATGACCTGACGGCGTGGATGCAGGAGCGTCAACTGGTCGTTCATCTTTCAATTAGCGATGAGGCTGCTCATGCGCTCGCCTTTGTTGTCGTGGAGACGATATGAACCCCATCCCTTATGGACCGTTGCTGATTGACGTGGCGGGTACTGTGCTCACCGATCAGGAGCGGGAACGCCTGACTAGCCCCTTGGTGGGTGGCGTTATCTTGTTTTCGCGCAATTACGCTGATCCGGTACAACTCAAATCTCTGTGCGACGAAATTCATGCGTTGCGCAGCCCCCGCCTTTTGATCGCGATTGACCATGAAGGGGGGCGTGTGCAACGCTGCCGAGAAGGGTTTACGCGGCTTCCGGCAATGCGCAGACTGGGGGAATGGTGGGACAGTGACGCCGCTGCCGCGATTACTGCCGCCCGAGCCATCGGCTTCACCATCGCAGCCGAACTGCGCAGTTGTGGCGTTGATCTCTCCTTCACGCCAGTGCTTGACCTCGACTATGGTGCCAGTGGTGTTATCGGTGACCGGGCCTTTCACCGTGATCCTCGGGCGGTAATCCAGCTTGCTGGAGCGCTGATCGAAGGTTTGCATGAGGTGAATATGGCCTGCTGTGGCAAGCACTTCCCGGGTCACGGTTTTGTCAGGGCCGATTCTCATCTGGCGATTCCTGTCGATGAGCGGTCTTTGGACGAAATTTCAGACGATCTCCTGCCTTACCGTCAGTTGCGGCTTGACGCCGTGATGCCAGCCCATGTTATTTATCCGCAGGTCGATCATCGTCCCGCAGGGTTTTCTCCTGTCTGGATCGAGCGCTTACGCGGCGAGTTCGGGCACGCGGGGGCTGTTTTTAGTGACGACCTTTCAATGGAAGGTGCCAGCGTCGCGGGGGGGATCGTCGGTCGCGCCTCAGCTGCCTGGGCGGCTGGGTGCGATATGTTGCCAGTGTGTAACGTACCGGATGGCGTGGGCGAGTTACTGGAGCAGTGGCATCCGGTACCCGATCCGGTCCGTAGCTCACGCATTGCCCGTCTCCTGCCACTAGATGAGTTGGAGGACTTTGAGGCAGCACCTTTATGTATCGCTGGGCGTAAAGCCTGCCAATTGTTGGCTTAGTGTGAAACTTCGGCGTTCGCCGTGTTTCACCCTCCTTTCTTTCTTTCCAGTATTCCCGCAGTGATAAAATCAACGGTTCATAAATATATTGTTCGTGAAATCCAAGCCTTGTAGGTGCTTGAGCTAGGCTGGATCATCGAAGATTGTTTTGCCCCCATTTTCATTTCGCTTCAACTCAAGGATTTTTCATGGAAACAATTCAGGAAACCACTGTAACTCCAGCCGCTACCCCCAATCCTCTGGAGCGTCGCATTGACATGACCGTGGCGCTGGCCGAGATTGAGCGCGAAGTAGGGCAGCAACTCAAGCGGATGGCGAAGAACACCAAGGTGGCG
>CAIYZZ010000127.1 GCA_903930805.1 uncultured Rhodocyclaceae bacterium
GACCAACACCGACACCGCTGACGTATTCGCTACCGCCCAGCAGGTGGCCGAACTGTATCGCGCCGGCTCCGAGATCGTCCGCGTTACCGTCAATACCCGCGAGGCTGCGGGCGCCGTGCCGAAGATCAAGGAGCGCCTGTCCCAACTTGACCTTGATGTGCCGCTGGTCGGTGACTTTCATTTCAATGGCCACAAGTTGCTTGCCGAGGTGCCGGAATGCGCTGCGGCGCTGGACAAGTTGCGCATTAATCCGGGTAATGTCGGCAAAGGCTCCCGTCGGGATGAACAGTTTGCCAGCCTGATCGAATTTGCCTGCAAGTACCAAAAGCCAGTGCGCATCGGGGTCAACTGGGGCAGTCTCGACCAGGCCTTGTTGGCGCGCCTGATGGACGAGAATGCCCGCCGGCCCGAGCCGAAGGATCCTACCGGACTAATGCGCGAGGCGATGGTCGCCTCTGCGCTCGAGTCTGCCGCGCAGGCTGAGGCGCTCGGTTTGCCGGACGAGGCGATTATTCTCTCGTGTAAGGTTTCCGGCGTGCAGGATCTGATCGCCATCTACCGCGACCTTGCCGCGCGCTGCGACTATCCTCTGCATCTGGGCCTGACAGAAGCGGGTTTGGGCAGCAAGGGCATTGTTGCCTCCACTGCCGCGCTGGCCGTGCTGCTGCAGGAGGGCATCGGCGACACTATCCGTGTTTCCCTCACGCCCGAACCCGGCGGCGAGCGCTCGCGCGAGGTCATCGTCGCGCAGGAAATCTTGCAGACCATGGGCCTGCGCGCCTTCGTGCCGATGGTGGTGGCCTGCCCCGGCTGTGGCCGCACCAGCAGCACGGTGTTCCAGGAACTGGCGCAGGATATCCAAACCTACGTGCGTGCCCGCATGCCCGCGTGGCAGTTGCGGCATAAAGGCGTGGAGAACATGACGCTGGCGGTGATGGGTTGTGTGGTGAATGGGCCCGGTGAGAGCAAGCACGCCAATCTCGGCATCTCGCTGCCCGGCACCGGCGAAGAACCCGTCGCGCCCGTGTATTCCGATGGAGAGCGCATCACGACCTTGCGCGGCGAAAATATCGCCGCCGAATTCCGCACGCTCATCGACGCTTACGTCGAACGCAATTACCCAACCTATTCATGAGCCAGACCCTGCAAGCCATCCGCGGGATGAACGACATCCTGCCTGCCGAAGCCGAACGCTGGGAAGCCTTCGAGGAACTCGTGCGCGACTGGCTCACCGCCTACGGCTACCGGCCAATTCGCATGCCGCTGGTCGAAGCGACCCCGCTGTTCGCACGCGCCATCGGCGCCGTTACCGACATCGTCGAAAAGGAAATGTATTCGTTCACCGACAGTCTCAACGGCGAGCAACTGACGTTGCGCCCGGAGGGCACCGCTTCCTGCGTGCGTGCCGTGCTGCAGCACAATCTTCTCTACGATGGCCCGAAACGCTTGTGGTACATGGGCCCGATGTTCCGCCACGAGCGTCCGCAGAAGGGCCGTTATCGCCAGTTCCACCAGTTCGGCATCGAGGCGCTTGGTTTGGCCGGACCGGACATCGACGCCGAACAGATCATCATGTGCGCACGGCTGTGGGACGATCTCGGGCTGAATGGCGATGGCAACATCAAGCTCGAAATCAACTCACTCGGCGAGGCTGAAGAACGTGCCAGGCATCGCGCCGACCTGGTCACTTATCTGGAGCGCCATACCGACCAGCTTGATGAAGAAGCGAAGCGGCGTCTGCACACGAATCCCTTGCGCATCCTTGACACCAAGAACCCGGCGCTGCAGGCGCTTGTCGAAGGCGCGCCGAAACTGATCGATTATCTTGGCGAGAATTCGCTGAAGCATTTCGAGGGCGTGCAGCAGCTGTTGAAGGATGCGGTGATTCCCTATCGCATTAATCCGCGCCTGGTGCGCGGACTCGACTACTACAACCTGACCGTGTTCGAGTGGGTTACCGAACAACTCGGGGCCCAGGGCACGGTTTGCGCCGGCGGCCGCTATGACGGTCTCGTCGCGCAACTGGGCGGCAAGCCTGCGCCCGCTTGTGGCTTCGCCATGGGCATCGAACGCCTGATGGCTTTGCTCGAAGCCAAAGAAGGTTTCATCGAGCCACCTGCACCGGATGTGTATGTCGTGCATCAGGGAGAGGCTGCGCAGCGACTGGCTTTCCGCGCCGCCGAGATGTTGCGCAATACTGGCTGTGCCGTGTTTACCCACATGGGCGGCGGCAGTTTCAAATCCCAGTTCAAACGTGCCGATGCTTCGGGAGCGCAACTGGCGGTGATTATCGGCGACGACGAGGCCGCCGCGAATGCCGTGACACTTAAACCCCTGCGAGTAGATGCCGAACAGCAGCGCGTACCGCTGGAAGATCTGGCGGACCGTGTCGGTGACTGGCTCTACGGCACCGACGAAGAATTTGACGAGGAATAGACAATGGCAACTTACGATCTTGAAGAGCAGGAACAAATCGAAGAACTGAAGACCTGGTGGAAGCTGCACGGCACGCTGATTACGGCGGTGATCGTCGCCCTCGCCATTGGTGTGGTCGGCTGGCAAGGCTGGAATTGGTGGCAGCGCAGCCAGTCGAACCAGGCTGCGCAACTCTATGGTGGCATCCAGCAGGCCCTCGAGCAGCAGGATGTAAAGCGCGTACGCCTGATTGCCGGCGAGTTGATCGACAAGTATGCGAGTACGTCCTACGCTAGCCTGGCAGCGATGCTGGCGGGCAAGGTGCTGGTCGAGTCGGGTGATACCAAGTCGGCGCAGGCGCAGTTCGGCTGGGTGGCGGAAAACGCCAAGGATCCAGGTCTGCGCGATCTGGCGCGCCTGCGACAGGCCATCGTGCTGGCCGAAGAGAAAAGTTTTGACGAAGCCCTGAAGCAACTTGCCGTCCCGCCAGCACCGAGTTTTATGGCGCGCTATCTCGAGGTGCGTGGCGATATCCTCATGGCGCAAGGCAAACATGCCGAAGCGCGCACTGCCTACGTGGAAGCGTACAAACAATTCGACGAAATCCGCAAAGCTGCGGGGATACCTGCCGGCCCATATGCCGACATACTCCAGGCCAAGCGCGACGCCGCTGGGGGGCAGTCGTGAGAAGTTTCGTGATCCTGCGCATGGCATTGTTCTGCGCTGCTGCCATGGCGCTGGACGGCTGCTCCTCCGTCAGTTCCACGATCGATACCTTGAACCCGTTCAGCAAATCCGCCCCCAAGGTCAAGCCGGCGGAACTCACCGCGATTCAGCCGAGTGCGGAATTGAAGAGCTTGTGGCAGTCGAGCATCGGTAGTGCCGGCGAGTTTGCGCTTACGCCTGCCGTGGTGGGTGAGAGTGTCTACGCGGCTGCGCGTGACGGGACGCTGACTCGTCTTGATGGGGGGCGCCAGGTCTGGCGCATCAGCGCCGGGCAGCAGATCTCCGGCGGCGTCGGTGCCAATGACAAGCTGGTTGTCGTGGGAACTCCCAAGGGTGAGGTGCTGGCTTTCCATGCGGCGGATGGTCGTCCGGCCTGGCAAACGCACACCAGTTCAGAAATTCTCTCCGCGCCGGCCGTGTCTCGCGAACTCGTTGCGGTGCGCAGCGGTGATGCGCGCATCTTCGGGTTCGATGCCGCTGATGGCAAGCGCCGCTGGGTCTATCAACGCACCACGCCGGCACTGGCGCTACGCTCGAATGTTGGCGTTACCTTGACCGACAAGGCAATCTACGCAGGTTTCCCCGGCGGCAAGCTGATTGCCGTGTCACTCAACAACGGTGCGGCACTTTGGGAAGCCACGGTTGCTCTGCCGCGTGGGGCGACAGAGTTGGAGCGGATTGCCGATATCGCCAGCGATCCGGTGGTCGAAGGCCGTTCAGTTTGCGCCGTTGCTTATCAGGGGCGCGTAGCCTGTTTCGACGCCGTCAGCGGTAATCAGCAATGGGCGCGCGATGTTTCCTCGACGGCGGGTCTCGACATCGGCAACCGCTACCTTTATGTCAGCGACGACAAAGGTGCCGTGCTTGCCTTCGACCGCAACAGCGGCGCCAGCATCTGGAAGCAGGACAAGCTCCTGATGCGCGGCCTGACACGTCCGTTGGTTATCGGCCGCCGTGTTGCCGTCACCGACTTTCAGGGTGTGGTCCATCTCATTTCTGAGGAGGATGGCGCTTTTGCCGCGCGGTTTACAACTGATGGTTCGGCAATTGTTGTCGCACCACAGCGCCTGGGTGGTGATTTCGTCGTGCAGACAAAGAATGGCAGCATCCATGCCCTGACGATCAAATAATGCTTCCCACAATCGCACTGGTCGGCCGACCCAACGTTGGCAAGTCCACGCTGTTCAATCGTTTGACCAAGTCGCGTGACGCTTTGGTCGCTGACCAACCTGGCCTGACGCGTGATCGTCACTACGGTCACGGTCGGCTGGGCAATCGACCGTTTCTCGTCATTGATACCGGTGGCTTCGAACCGCAGGCCAAGGACGGCATCGTGCATGAAATGGCGCGCCAGGCCGAGGCGGCTATCGCCGAGGCTGACGTGCTGTTGTTTTTGGTCGATTGCCGTACCGGCCTCGCGCCGCAAGATATGGTGATCGCCGAGTTGTTGCGCCGCACCGGCCGACCGCTGCACCTCGTCGTCAATAAGGCCGAGGGCATGAACCGTGATGTCGTCGCAGCAGAATTCCATGAACTCGGCTGCGGTGAGCCGCGTGTCATCTCCTCTGCTCACGGCGAAGGGGTGCGCGAACTACTCGAATTTGCGCTGGCGGATTTTCCGGCAGAGGAGATTGAAGTCGACGATTCCGGTGGCCCGCGTGTCGCCATCGCCGGTCGCCCCAACGTTGGCAAGAGCACCCTCGTCAATACCCTGCTTGGCGAGGAGCGCATGATCGCCTTTGACATGCCGGGCACCACGCGTGATGCCATTGCCACGCCGTTCGAGAAGAACGGGAAAAACTACACGCTGATTGACACCGCCGGCTTGCGCCGTAAGGGGCGCGTCTTCGAGACCATCGAAAAATTCTCGGTGGTCAAAACGCTGCAAGCTATCGAAGCCGCAAACGTCGTCGTGCTGATGGTTGACGCGAGTCAGGACATTTCCGATCAAGATGCGCACATCGCCGGCTTTTGTATCGAAGCGGGGCGCGCGTTGGTGCTGGCGGTGAATAAGTGGGATGCCGTCGATCAATATCGCCGTGAGCAGGTGAAGCAGGACATCACGCGGAAGCTCAACTTCCTTGGTTTCGCGCGGGTGCATTACATCTCGGCGCTGAAAGGGCAGGGCGTCAGCGGCGTCATGCAATCGGTCGACAAGGCCTACGCCGCGGCAATGGTCAAGCTGACCACGCCCAAGCTCACCCGCGTGTTGCTCGATGCCGTGCAGAAGCAATCGCCGCCGCGCCACGGCAACGTGCGGCCCAAGTTGCGTTACGCCCACCAGGGCGGCAGCAATCCGCCGGTTGTCGTCATCCACGGCAACGCCCTCGAGCACGTGCCGCCCGCCTATGTGCGTTACCTCGAACACGTGTTTGTCGAGACCTTCAAACTGCAAGGCACACCGCTGCGCATCCAGTTCAAGATCACCAAGAATCCTTACGTCGATAAAGATTGAGAGGGGTTTGGTCCGATGACCTACGTTGTTACCGAGAATTGCATCAAGTGTAAATACACCGATTGTGTGGATGTCTGCCCGGTCGATTGTTTCCGCGAGGGGCCGAACTTTCTGGTTATCGATCCCGACGAATGCATCGATTGCACCTTGTGCGTGCCGGAGTGTCCGGCCGAGGCGATCTTCGCCGAGGATGATGTGCCCACGGAACAGCGCGACATGATCGCACTGAACGCCGAGCTCGCCAGACAGTGGCCTGCCATCATCGAGCGCAAGGAGCCGGCGGCGGATGCGGACGAATGGCGCGGACGCTCAGGCAAGCGAGCCCTGCTTGAGCGCTGATAATTTTCCGGGCCGTTAAGAGAAAAAGTCGGCGCTGGCGGGACGGCAGGATGATTGAGGGGGCGTGTTAGACTTGCATCATCCCATTCACAGCGGCGGTTTTGCATGTCCGGCAACACTATTGGCACGCTTTTCAGCGTGACTTCGTTCGGCGAATCACATGGCCCGGCGATCGGTTGCGTGGTGGATGGCTGTCCTCCCGGGCTTTGCCTCGCCGAGGCTGACATCCAGATTGAACTCGATCGACGCAAGCCCGGCACCTCGCGTCACGTCACCCAACGGCGGGAGGATGACAGCGTCGAAATTCTCTCTGGCGTGTTCGAGGGCAAGACCACCGGCACCCCGATCGCCCTGCTGATCCGCAACACCGACCAACGCAGCAAGGATTACGGCAACATTGCGCAGAGCTTCCGGCCCGGGCACGCCGACTATACCTATTGGCAGAAATACGGCATCCGCGACTACCGCGGCGGCGGGCGTTCTTCGGCGCGCGAGACGGCAGTTCGCGTTGCTGCCGGTGCCATTGCCCGCAAGTGGTTGCACGAACGTTATGGCGTGACGGTGCGTGGCTGGATGAGCGAACTGGGGCCGATCAAGATTTCGTTCGTCACGGCGAGCGCCATCGACAGTAATCCGTTTTTTGTACCGAATCAGGAGGTCGTCCCCGAACTGGAAGCCTACATGGACCAGTTGCGCAAGGATGGCGATTCGGTGGGCGCGCGTATCGAGGTGGTGGCGACCGGCGTGCCGCCCGGTTGGGGCGACCCGGTGTATGGCCGGCTCGATGCGCAGATCGCCTATGCCATGATGGGCATCAACGCCGTCAAGGGCGTGGAGATCGGTGCTGGCTTCGGTTGCGTTGCCCAACGCGGTAGCGAGCATGGCGACGAACTGACGCCGCAAGGATTTTTGAGCAACCATGCCGGTGGTGTGCTCGGCGGTATTTCTTCGGGGCAGGATGTCACGGTCAGCATCGCCATCAAACCGACCTCGAGCATACGTTTGCCGCGCCGCTCGATCGATCTGACTGGCCAGCCGACCACCGTTTCGACAGAGGGTCGTCACGACCCATGCGTCGGCATCCGCGCCACGCCGATTGCCGAGGCGATGCTGGCCATGGTGCTGATGGATGCGGCCTTGCTGCAGCGGGCGCAATGCGCAGATGTACGCTGCCCGACGCCGGTCATTCCGGGGAAAGCGCTCGGCTAACGGCCTGGGATTGCCTGATAGAATTCGTCTCAGTTTTCCAAAAACACGATAAACAGGGAAGAAAAGCCATGCACGTTGAACACCACGACCTCTATACGGAATTCCCGGAAATGCGCGATGCCATCGACACGATGAAGACCGATAGTGGGCACTTCTCCGGATTGTTTTCCCGCTACAACCGCCTCACCGGTAAAGTCGAGGATCTGGAAGAGCACGATA
>CAIYZZ010000128.1 GCA_903930805.1 uncultured Rhodocyclaceae bacterium
CCCAGCTTCCAGCAGAAGCGCTTGCCGCATGTGTTGTCGCTGCCGGTGGCACACCAGCAGTCGCGACCCCAGTCGCGGATCGATTCCATGGCGCGTGCCAGGGTTTCGTCACTGGTAAACACGGCACCACCTTCGCCCATGGTGATGTGGTGGGCGGGATAGAAGCTCAGTGTGCCGATGTGGCCGAAGGTGCCGACATGCTGGCCACGATAGATGGAGCCCAGGGCGTCGCAGCAGTCTTCGATGACCCAGAGATCATACTTGCGGGCGAGAGCCATGACGGCATCGAGATCGAACGGGTTGCCCAGGGTATGGGCGAGCATGATGGCGCGCGTTTTTGGCGTGACAGCTTGTTCGATCTGGTGGGGGTCGATGTTGTAGGTGGGCAACTGCACATCGACAAAGACCGGGACCAAGCCATAAAGCAGTAGCGGATTGACCGTGGTTGGAAAGCCGGCCGCAACGGTGATGACTTCGTCGCCGGGCTTGAGTGCACGGTCGCCCAGCAAAGGCGATGTCAGGGAGGCGACGGCGACCAGGTTGGCAGAGGAGCCAGAATTCACTGTCTTGACGAAACGGGTGCTGATGAAATCGCCGAGCTTTTTTTCCAGGATGTCGTTGTAGCGGTCTGCCGTCAGCCAGCCGTCGAGGCAGGCATCGACCATGTTGACGAATTCATCGGCGTCCAGCACCTTGCCGGCGGGTGGAACAGCTTGTTCGCCGGGGCGAAAGGGCTTCGGCTGTGTCTTAGCCTCGGCATACTGGCGAACGAGATCGAGAATTGCCTTGCGCTCATTGCTCATTCGTTGCTGCCTTGCGTCATGAATTCCTCGATCTGGCCAAGGGTGAAAGCGTGCATGTCCTGTCCATTCAACCAAGCGCGGTGCCATGAGACCACGCGATCCAGGGCTTGAGTGCTGTTGAACCGAGTTGCCCAGCCAAGTTGGCTTCTTGCCCGACTGCTATCGAGCCGCAGCATGCCGGCCTCATGCGGGTGTTCGGATTTATCGGTATGCCAGCGGGCTTCTTGACCCCATCGGGACGCGAGCCTGTCGAGCAGTTCCCCGACGCTCAGCGTGTCGCTTTCCTGTGGCCCGAAGTTCCAGGCACCGACGGCCTGGCCATCATGGAGACGGCGGGCCAGCAGCAGGTAGCCGGACAGCGGCTCCAGGACATGCTGCCAGGGGCGCACGGCATCTGGATAGCGTATTCGGACGGTTTCGCCAGCCTGCCAAGCACGCAGAGCATCCGGAACCAAGCGATCAACCGCCCAGTCGCCACCGCCGATGACATTGCCTGCCCGGGCGGTGGCGATGGCTACCCTGTCGGCGAGGAAAGATCCACGCCAGGCGGCGGTAATAAGTTCTGCGCAGGCCTTGCTCGCCGAGTAAGGGTCTTTCCCGCCCAGCGCTTCGTCTTCACGGTAGGGCCATAGCCACTCCCGATTCTGATAGCACTTGTCGCTGGTGATGATGACGACTGCCTTGACGGACGGTTGGCGGCGGATGGCTTCCAGCACGTTCATGGTGCCGATGACGTTGCTTGTGATTGTGCCGACCGGGTCACGGTAGCTTTCACGCACCAAAGATTGGGCGGCGAGATGGAAAACAATCTCCGGTGCCGCTGCCTGCATGACTTGCTCAAGTTTGGCAGCATCGCGCAGGTCGCCGAGGTGGTGCTGCATGGCTTCACCGACGCAAGCGGTCTCAAAAAGCGAGGGGGTTGTCGGTGGTGTCAGTGCGTAACCGGTAACTTGGGCACCGAGTTTTTGCAGCCAGAGGCTGAGCCAGCCTCCCTTGAAACCGGTATGGCCGGTGACCAGAACGGACCGGCCTTGCCAGAAGTCCGGCGCTAGTCCCAGCATCGCCACGGTGCCTGGTTTCTTTGCCACAAATCTTCGAGGTGGGCCTTGTCGCGCACGGTATCCATGGCATGCCAGAAGCCGTAATGGGTATAGGCGCCCAGTTGTCCCTCAGCAGAAAGTTGCCTGAGGGGTTCCTGCTCCCAAATGATGTGGTCGCCGGCGATGTAGTCGAATACACCGGGTTCCAACACGAAAAATCCGCCATTGATCCAGCCGCCGTCGCCCAGGGGTTTTTCCTGAAATGCGATGACATTATTGCGGGATACTTCCAACGCACCGTAGCGACCGGGTGGCTGCACCGCAGAGACGGTGGCCAACTGGCGGTTGTTACGGTGGTGTTCGATCAACTGGGGCAAGGGAATGTCGGCTACGCCATCGCCATAAGTGAAGCAGAAGGTTTCGTCACCGATGTAATCGCGTATTCGCTTCAAACGCCCGCCGGTCATGGTGCCTTCGCCGGTGTCGACCAGCGTGACGCGCCAGGGTTCGGCATGCTGCTGGTGAACATGCATGGCATTGCTGCGCATGTCGAAGGTAACGTCGGACATGTGCAGGAAATAGTTCGCGAAGT
The DNA here is from genome assembly GCA_903930805.1 of uncultured Rhodocyclaceae bacterium. GTDB lineage: Bacteria > Pseudomonadota > Gammaproteobacteria > Burkholderiales > Rhodocyclaceae > Sulfuricystis. The sequence continues at coordinate 2,436 of CAIYZZ010000128.1, forward strand.
ATTCCTTGACGACGTAGCCCTTGTAGCCCAAGCAGACAATGAAATCGTTAATCCCGTGGGCCGAAAATATCTTCATGATGTGCCAGATCAGCGGGCGTCCCCCGACTTCCACCATGGGTTTCGGCTTCAGGTGGGATTCCTCACTGATGCGGGTACCGTAGCCACCGGCAAGAATTACGCATTTCATTGTTTTTGTGCTCACCTTGAATGGGCAGGCCGAACTGGTGGGCCTGGCGCACGCAGTTTAAACTGAAAGCGCTTGACCCATGCGTACGGTGGCTCCGGTCTCTTGGACAGTCACCGGGGTGGAATAAGCTAAGGAAACGCTGAACAAGTAGCTGCGGCGAACAGCGGCAAACTCAGATCAAGACAAAATTGTGACGCGAAAGGCATTTTCATCGGATAGAAGGCCATTTTCGGCCTCGTCAGCAGCGTATTCCTTTGCATTTCGCTCATGCTGGACGCACCTCTCCTGTCAGTGGTTGTCCCCATTTGACGAGATTCACCATCGCCAGCATGGCAAAGGCCCGATTGGCATTCTTCGCCAGGCCGCGATAGCGCGCCTTGGCAAAGCCCCACAGACGTTTGATGGTCAGGAAAGGATGCTCGACCTTGGAACGCACGCTGGACTTGCGTCGGTTAGTTTCCCGGTCGGCATCCGTCAGCGGGCAGTTCCGGTAGGCGCGCTTGTTGGTGAAGTCCTTCGCCTGCGGAGCAATCTCCTTGAGCCGCTCGCGCTGCGCTTTGCCTCGGTAGGCGCTGTCGCCGTAGAACCGGGTTTCCTCGCCATGCAACAGATTGGGCACCTCGTGGCTGTCATGCACGTTGGCAGCGGTGACACTGGCACTATGGATCAGACCGGTCTTGCTGTCCGTTCCAATGTGCAGCTTCATGCCAAAGTGCCACTCATTGCCCTTCTTGGTTTGATGCATCTCGGGGTCACGGGATTTCTCCTCGTTCTTGGTCGAGGGCGGTGCGGCAATCAGTGTGGCGTCGACAATCGTGCCACCCGAGAGTTTCATGCCGTTGGCCAGCAACAACTCACCAACCTTGGCAAACATGGCTGTGCCGAGTTTGTGCTCTTCCAGCAGATGGCGAAACTTGAGCAGGGTCGTGGCGTCGGGTACGCGTTCGCGTCCGAGGTCAATCCGGCAGAAGTCGCGGAATGCGGGAACGTCGTAGAGGGCGTCTTCACAGGCTTCATCCGCCAGATTGAACCAGTTGGCAATACAGTACATGCGCAGCATCCGTTCCAAACCTACCGGCGGGCGTCCATTCCCGACCTTCGGGTAGTGCGGCTCGATCAGCACGCAGAACTCGGCCCACGGCATCAATACTTCCATCTTCGCCAGAAATTCCGCCTTCCGCGTCGGTCGCGCGTGCAGTTCGAATCCTGTCCCGGTCGCCAGTGTCATCTGCTTCATCATTCCTGCCCTTGTGTGAATACCTCGCTGTCTGACTCCATGACAATGAAATCGTTCACTCCAGTCGATACTTATTCAGCGTTTCCC
>CAIYZZ010000129.1 GCA_903930805.1 uncultured Rhodocyclaceae bacterium
AGCAGCAACGGACGGGCGGCCTTTGCCAGTGCGGGAAAACTGTAGGAGGAAATCTCGTGGGCGATACGAAATCCATCGCGCGTGATGCCGTCGAGAAAATCTCCCTCAATGCATTCATTGGGGGCGTAGGCGATTGAATGCACTATGCCGTCAAGGCCTGCCCAACTCTTGGCTAAACCGGTAAATACCCCTTCAATCTGGGCGTCGTCACCAACGTCTAGCAGGAACACCAGATTGCTGCCAAATTCTTGGGCAAATTTGGCTACGCGCTCTTGGAAGCGTTCGTTTTGATAGGTAAATGCCAGTTGGGCACCTTCGCGATGGCATGCCTTGGCGATACCATAAGCGATGGACCTATTGGACAAGAGGCCGGTGATCAGAATGCGTTTGCCGGCAAGAAAGCCCATGATGAATTCTCCTTTTATCTTTCCCGATTGTCCTGCTGTCCTGCCAATCTAGGTCGCGGATTATAGCCGCGATTACATTACACTTGCCGCCATGTGCCGCTGCCTAACGATTCTGTGCCTCCTCACACTAATGACCGGATGTGGTTCAGCTTGGAACGATCCCTACCCGGTATCTGATCGCGGGCAGAATATTCTTTACAGTGCATTTACCGATCGGCCCAAACATCTTGATCCGGTACAGTCCTACAGCGAGGATGAGATCACCTTTACGGCGCAGATTTATGAGCCGCCCCTGCAATACCACTACCTGCGCCGCCCATATCAACTGATCGCCGCTACGGCGATGGCTGTGCCTCAGCCTCTCTATCTGGATGCGGCGGGAAAGCCGCTGCCAAAATCGAGCGAGCCAACACGCACTGTCTTCACCGATTACGTGATCAGCATCAAACCGGGAATTCTCTTCCAACCTCATCCAGCGTTTGCGCGCGCTGCTGATGGAAAGCACGTCTATCATGAATTGCCGCCTGCCGAATTGGCTCAGAAGCATGTGTTGGCGGATTTTCCTGTGACGGATACCCGCGAACTGACGGCTGAAGATTATGTGTATGGTTTGAAGCGACTGGCCCATCCGCGCCTGCACTCGCCGATTCTTGGCCTGATGGGTGAATACATTATTGGCTTGAGCAATCTGGCGCAAGAACTGCAAAAGTCGGTGCTGGCGGGACGGCATGATGACTGGCTGGATTTGCGCGAGGTGAATATTTCCGGCGTGGAGGTGCTCGATCGCTACCGTTATCGCATTCGTATCAAGGGAAAATATCCGCAGTTTGTCTATTGGCTCTCCATGCCGTTCTTTGCGCCCATGCCGTGGGAGGCCGACAGGTTCCACAGTCAGCCGGGCATGGCTGAAAAGAACCTGACACTTGACTGGTATCCGGTCGGTACCGGCCCCTACATGCTTACGGAAAACAATCCGAATGCACGTATGGTGCTGACGCGAAATCCGAACTTCCGCAGCGAGGCCTATCCCTGTGATGGTGAGGCAGAAGATCAGGCGAGCGGACTACTGGCCGATTGCGGCAAGCCATTGCCATTTGTCGACAAGGTCGTCTTTACGCGCGAGAAGGAGCAAATTCCGTACTGGAACAAGTTCCTGCAAGGTTATTACGATGCTTCAGGCATTGCATCGGACTCCTTCGACCAGGCTGTTCAGGTGGGTGCAGGTGGTGACGTATCACTGACATCCGACATGCAGGCGCAAGGTATTCGACTTTCGACCTCCGTGGCGACTTCGACGTTTTACATGGGCTTCAACATGCTCGATTCGCTGGTCGGCGGCACTGACGAAGCGGCGCGCAAGCTGCGTCAGGCCATTGCCATTGCTATCGATCAGGAAGAGTTTGTTTCGATCTTCCAAAACGGGCGCGGCATCCCCGCGCAGGGCCCGATACCGCCGGGCATTTTTGGTTACCGCCCGGGGCGCGAAGGAGTCAACCAGCTGGTCTACGACTGGACAGAGCAAGGCCCACGTCGCAAGGATATTGCACTTGCCAAGCAGTTGCTGGTAGAGGCCGGTTGGCCGGCGGGGCGGCACGCGTTGACGGGCGAGGCCTTGATCATTCATTTGGATACCACGGCAACCGGGGTCGGTGCGAAGACCCGTATCGACTGGTTGAACAAGCAGTTCCAGAAAATTGACGTACAACTGGTGGTGCGCAGTACCGATTACAACCGCTTTCAGGAAAAGGTGCGCAAGGGCGCGGTGCAACTGTTCTACTTCGGCTGGAATGCCGACTATCCTGACCCGGAGAATTTTCTATTCCTGCTGTATGGTCCGCAAGGCAAGGTCAAGCACCACGGTGAAAATGCCGCCAACTACGCCAATCTGGAATATGACCACCTGTTTGAGCAAGCACGCGCCATGGAAAATGGTGCGGAACGGCAGGTGCTGATCGATCGCATGCTGGTTATTCTTCGGAACGACACACCCTGGGTTTGGGGCTTCCATCCCAAGGAGTACAGCCTGCGTCATGTCTGGTTGTTGAACCGCAAGCCAACCAAGGTTGGCAACAATACGCTCAAGTATCAGCGCATCGATGTAGCGACGCGACTGGCGTTGCAGGATCGCTGGAACCGGCCGGCCCTCTGGCCTCTGGCATTGGTGTCCCTGTTCCTGGTGTTACTGTCTTTGCCGGCGATCCTGAGTCATCGACGCCGTGAAGCGTCCGTCGCGTGATGACGGTTCAGGCAGAGCGCACGGCGCGTATCAGGTAATTGACGCTCGTGTCGTTGCCCAAGTGATAGGTTTGCGTCAGGGGGTTGTAGCTCATGCCGATAATTTCTGCTACGTCGAGGCCAGCCTGACGCGCAAAACGGGCGAGTTCTGCCGGGCGGATGAATTTCGCGTAATCGTGCGTACCCTTGGGCAGTAGATTGAGGATGTATTCCGCACCGATTACTGCGAAAAGGTAGGCCTTGGGGTTACGGTTAATCGTGGAGAAAAAAACCTGTCCGCCCGGTTTGACCAGTTGGGCGCAGGCCGCGACTGTCGAGGCCGGATCGGGGACGTGTTCAAGCATTTCGAGGCAGGTAACAACATCGAAACTGGCGGGAGTTTCTGCCGCGAGTGTTTCTGTGGCAACCAGTCGATAATCGACACTGCGGCCACTTTCCAGCAAATGCAGGCGAGCTACCCCGAGTGGTTTTTCGGAAAGATCAATGCCGGTAACGCTGGCACCACAACTGGCCATTCCCTCGGAAAGCAATCCGCCACCGCAACCGACATCAAGTACGCGTTTGCCGGCAAGAGCAACGCAGCGATCAATCCATCCCAGCCGCAGGGGATTGATATCATGCAATGGCTTGAATTCTGAGTTTGGGTCCCACCAGCGATGGGCGAGATCACCGAATTTAGCCAACTCTTTGGGGTCGACATTGGCAGACGTGCTCATTACAGGCCCCGCTCCCTCAAAAACGAAAAGCCCTGCGAGGCAGGGCTTTTCGGCTACCCGAAAATACTAGCTTACTTGGTACCGATAACCTCGATCTCGACACGACGATCAGGTTGCAGACAGTCGATCAACTTCTTGGACTTGACGTCGCCCTTGCCGCACTTGCCGCCAGTAACGGGCTGCTTCTCGCCCTTGCCTTCAGCGTAGACACGGTTGGCTTCAATGCCCTTGCTCACCAGATAGTCCTTGACCGCAGCGGCACGGCGCTCGGAGAGCTTCTGGTTGTAGGCATCCTTGCCGATACGGTCGGCATGGCCGACAGC
>CAIYZZ010000130.1 GCA_903930805.1 uncultured Rhodocyclaceae bacterium
ACCCGTCACGCTGTCGGCGTTGGCGAGATTGCTCGACACGGCATTCAAGCGGGCAGACTGCGCAGTCAGTGCGGAGCCGGCGATGGCGAAAATTCTGAAATCGCTCATGATTTATCTACCCTGCTCATTGGCCCTTGATGGCCTCGGTCATAGTGCGGAAGCGACCATTGATGAAGGTGATGAGCGCTTCAACCTGCAGGGCGTTTTCGGTGAAGGAAGCGCGCTCGACATCCATGTTCACCGTGTTGCCATCGACAGCACCCTGATATTCGGTGCGATATTTGACGGCACCACCATAGGGCGTATCGGTTTTGCTGGCGATATGACCGGCCTGGGTGCGTTCCAGTGCGAGCGGGGCAGCTGCATTGGCGCCGGCAGTCCCAAGGGCAGCACCCAGGGCCGACTTGAAGTCGACATCGCGCGCCTTGTAGTGGGGAGTGTCCGCGTTGGCAATGTTCGAGGCCAACAACTCCTGACGATAACCACGCACGCCGAGGGCAGTGCGGGTGAAGTTCAGGTCTTGTTCGAGGCGATCGATCATGGTTTGAGTGCAGCTAAAGTTTGTTTTGGCAGTGCCGATATGCAGCAAACGTGCCAACTCTTCCAGCACCCGTGTTCTGAGGCACACAGCCGCTTGCTCTCGTGCTTGCGCCTCCCTTGCCGGCAAGCTGCCGGCAAATCTTGCCTGCGAGAGAAATACGGCAGAAAAACGCTGTTGCGCGAACCACCCGAAGCCGTGCTGGAATGGTTCAATCTGACGATGACAGGTTTCTTCCGCCTCGCTGTATTTTTTCTCGCTTGCATGACCAACGTGGCCAACGTTGCATTTGCCACGCAAGACCCCGTGCCGGTAAAGAAGGCCATCGAAAACTGGCTGAAAACCCAGACACAGGGTCTGCCTGGGCAGGTCAGTTTCGAGATCGGCAATCTTGATCCAGGCAACCAACTCGTGCCCTGCACGACTTTCGACATTAGCCGACCTTCCGGTACTCAGCCCTGGGGACGCACGAACGTACAGGTACGCTGCATCAATGAAGCCAGCTGGCGCGTCTATGTGCCCGTGCATATACGCGTCAAGCTCGAATACATGATCAGTGCGCGGCCAGTCGCACAGGGGCAGGTGGTGGTTGCCGGCGACCTTGGCTCGCAACTCGGCGATTTGTCGGAGTTACCAACCAACATCCTGACCGACCCGGGCTTTGCCGTCGGCAAGGCGGCTACCACATCAATCCCTGCTGGCCGGCCCTTGCGCGCCGATATGTTCAAGGCCGTTACTGCGGTACACCAGGGGCAGACCGTCAAAGTGATTTCACGTGGACCGGGTTTTGCTGTCACGAACGAAGGTCGGGCACTGAACAATGCCGTCGAGGGCCAGATGACCCAGGTCAAGCTGGGAAATGGCCAAGTAGTGAGCGGCATTGCAAAAAGCGGCGGCACGGTGGAAATAAACTTCTAAAACATGCTTATAATCAGACGGCTAGGCTTACCAACGGAACTCCCATTTTTGCCTCAGGTTTTCCCCCGATGTGCCGTAAACACCCCTAGAGACAGCAGAAACTCCTGCGAAAGGACATTACCGTGAAGATCAACAGCTCCATTCCCTCCATCGGCTCAGCGCCGGATTCTGGACGGGCTCGTGGCCCGGCAGCCACGCAATCGCGACCTGAGGCGGGTTCGAGCGAGCGCGTCGACATTTCTTCCCTGTCCGCCCGTCTGCAAGAAGTCGGCGCTGGCGAGACGCCCGTCAACGCCCAACGTGTCACCGAAATCAAGCTGGCGATTTCCGAAGGCCGCTTCCAGATCAACCCTGAACGCATCGCCGATGGCCTTCTGGCCAGCGTGCGCGACATGCTCGGGCGCGCCAACGCCGACAAGACGGCTGCCTGATCCCGGCCCGGGTTGCAGTGTAGTGGCAACGCCTCCGCCTTCTTCGCCCGTCACGCTACTCGGCGCGACGCTGAATGAAGAGGTCGGCAAGCTTAAGGAATTCATTGGCTTGCTGAACAAGGAACAGGATTTACTCAAGCGCGGTGACACTGAAGCGCTGCTCCCGCTGATTGAAACCAAGACATCCCTGGCAGACGCACTGGGCGCTCTTGCGCAGGCACGCGAAGGCCTGCTGCACCGTCTCGGCTTGGCTGGCGGTCGCGAAGGAATGGAAGCGTGGGTTACCCGCCTAGGCAAGGGCGAACCGCGTCAGGCCTGGCAAACCCTGCTCACGCTGGCCTCTGAAGCACGCACGATCAATGTCACCAACGGAAAATTGATTGGCCTGCACATGCAGCACAACCAGCAGGCCTTCACCGTCCTGATGAACGCCACCAACCGGGCAATGACCTACGGTCCGGACGGGCAGCAGCAAACCGGGCTGGGCGGCCGCATCCTCGGCACGGCCTGAACCGGGTTACTCGGGCAACGCCACCTCCACCGGATTGTCCGGTGTCTTCGATTCCATGTTGATGGCGACGCGTCGGTTGCGCTGGCGGCCATCGACGGTTACGTTATCGGCGATCGGGCGCTGATCGGCATAGCCGCTTACCGTCAGGCGGCGCGCATCGACGCCGGTATCGACAAATAGCCGCACCACGCTTGCCGCCCGTGCGCCTGAAAGCTCCCAATTGGAGGGAAACAGCGGCGTGTTGATCGGGGCATTGTCAGTATGCCCTTCGACGGTGATTGGGAAATCGGTGGTGGCGAGAATCTGGCCGACTGCCGTAAGCGCGCGGATGGCGAGAATTTGCAGACGCGCCTCGCCTGAGTCGAACAGCACGCTGGCATTGATTTCCACCGTAATGCCAAGCGCACCTTCGGTAACGCGCACCTGCCCCTGTTGCACCAGGGGCGCAAGCGCCGCAGTGATTTCTTTGGCCTTGTTGCGCAAGACCTCCCTGTTCTGAATGCGTTGCGGATCCGTCTTGATGTTGGCGACTTGGGGCTTCTTGAACGGGATCGCCACCGGCGTCGGCGCGTTCGGATTGACCTGGGTCATCGCGCCGACGGTACTGCCGGGAACATTCCGAAACGCCGACGCGATCGAGTCGGACAGCACCCGATATTTGCCTTCATTGATCGACGAAAGAGCATACATCACGACAAAAAAGGCAAACAGCAAGGTGATGAAATCGGCGTAAGAAACAAGCCAGCGCTCGTGGTTCTCGTGTTCTTCCTCTTTGTGCCTTCTAGCCATTGCTTATACGATGTAGCCCTGCATACGGCCTTCAATGATGCGCGGATTGTCTCCGTTGGCGATTCCGACCAAACCATCAACGAACATTTCACGCATGGTCACCAAACGCGAAATATTGACCAGCAGTTTTTTGGCCACAGGCAGGAATATCAGGTTGGCGGCACCGACGCCGTAAATCGTCGCGACGAATGCCACGGCAATACCGGCACCGAGCTTGGAGGGGTCGGAAAGGTTTTCCATGACATGGATCAGGCCCATCACCGCGCCCAGAATACCTATGGTTGGCGAATAGCCGCCGGCCGCTTCCCAGATCTTGGCCGACAACTTCAACTGATCTTCGTAGGCGCCGATTTCGACTTCGAGCACATCGCGCAGGCGATCCGGTTCGGCACCATCGACCAAGAGATGCAAGCCCTTGCGCATGAATAAATCGGGCACCGCAGGAATCTGTGCTTCAAGCGCCAGCAGACCTTCCTTGCGTGCCACATGGCTCCAGCGGGAAATTTGTGTAATCAATAGTTCCGGATCGGTCGCAGGCGGCACGAACACCCACTTGACCATCTTGAGGCCATTCATGAAAACCGGCAGTGGGCTTTGCAACATGACGGCGCCAACGGTGCCACCAATGACGATGAAGAATGCCGTCGGTTGCACCAGCGAACCGATATGCCCCCCTTCGAGTACTTGCCCGGCCAGGATGGAGGCAAGACCAAGAAACAGGCCAGCGATACTGATCTTGTCCATAATGTTCAGGCGGGTACGGGTTGAACGGCCTTGGGCTTGCGACCACGGCGTTTGGTTACGGGTTTCGCCACACTGGCGTCGCTGGCATCGCTCTCATCGTCGATCACTGCGGCACGCAGGCGGGCGACTGCCTGGGTATGCAACTGGCACACGCGCGATTCGGTGACGCCCATCACCGCGCCTATTTCGCGCAGATTAAGGTCCTGCTCGTAGTAGAGCGCCATCATCATTTTTTCGCGTTCTGGCAGGCCGGCAATCGCGGCCACCAGCGCGGCGCGCATGTTGCTTTCTTCAAGCATCGCCAGGGGATCGAGCGACACGCCGGCCGCGTGGCGATCAAGAAAATCTTCGCCGTCGCCGGTGAGGTCTTCGAGATAGATGAGTTGATGACCGCGCGCATCCTGTAGCAACTTCTGGTAATCGGCCAAGGGCATGTCGAGTGCGGCAGCAAGCTCACCTTCGCTGGGCGGACGTCCGGCCTCATGCTCAAGCTTCTGGATTGCGGTTTCAACACGCCGCATTTCCTTACGGATACCGCGCGGCATCCAGTCGTTTTCACGCAGACCATCAAGCATCGCACCACGAATGCGCTGGACCGCATAGGTTTCGAACTGCGCGCCCAAACCCTCCTCGAAACGCCCCAGCGCGTCAAGCAGACCGAGCATACCGTTCTGGACGAGATCATCGACCTGCACGCTGGCCGGCAGCCTCGCCATCAGGTGATAGGCAATGCGCTTGACCAGCGGGGCATATTGATTGACGAGCCGCTCTTTTTCGAGCGTGCCCTGGGAGGTATACATCGTCGGATTTGTCGGGCTCAAAATGTCGCGGGTTGCCGTCCGTTGTTGCTGCACGTGGTTAGCGTGCGCATCATGCAGAAATAGTGCCGAAACTATATCATCGAATCGTGCAGGGCAGCCCCGTACAGGCAAGCAGCGACAGGGGCGCATCGCCTTTGACCTGCGGTGCCTGCGGTACCGTCGTACCGATATATTCGAGTCGCACGCCCAGGTATTCGTGTGCCACACGACACATTTTGTCGAACACCGCCTGCGCTTCATCGACCGAACGAGCGTGGGTGATGGCAATCCTGAAACAGGCGGTGCCTTCCTCCTGGACGATGCGCTTGATCAGGGCGTAAGCATCGATCACATCCGCGTCCCGCGCTGCCACCGCCAAGGTAGCTGCGGGTGCACTGAACAAGCGCCGCAGACCAGCGGCCTGATCGTCGTGATGCATCACTGCGCCGGAAAAGCGCTTAGACAAGCGCGACCCCCTGATTCGCCACGGCAGTAGCACCCGGCATCACCAGCCCGATCTCCGCTTCCTTGAGGCGATGCACCGAAGTTTGCGCAGGTTGCCGGAAAGCACGATGCAGCAGGTAATTGCGGTTCGGTATGTGCATGTCCTCGGGCACCCGCTGGCCGTTGGCGACATAGGCGAGCAACAGGCCGTGGCGCACCACGGCATCGAGTGCCGGGGCAATCGACGCCGTCTCATCCACCTTAGTGAGTATGCAACCTGCAAGATCCTCGCCGGCATAGCTGCGGATCACGTCGTCGAGCGTATCGCCCCGGCTGGTGGCATTCAGCAGCAGCAAGCGACGCACTTCGCCGGCACGCATCAGCATCGCCGCTTGCTCGGCCACCATGCGGTCGCGCTGACTCATGCCAACGGTATCGATAAGCACCATGTGCTTGCCACGCAGCTCGGACAAGGTGCGCCGCAAGTCTTCGCTGTCGCGCACTACATGCACTGGCACGCCGAGGATGCGGCCATAAATACGCAGTTGTTCGTGGGCGCCGATCCGGTAACCGTCGGTCGTCAGCAGCGCGAGCTTGTCGGCCCCGTAACGCACCACGCAGCGCGCAGCGAGCTTGGCCGTGGTGGTGGTCTTGCCCACGCCAGTGGGACCGACCAGCGCGAAGACACCGCCGCGCTCGATCAGGTCATTTTCGCTGGTGAGCGTACGCAGCCGACGATTGACGGCACCGGTCAGCCACTTGCGGCCATCTTGCAGATCAAGATCATCGGGCATTTCTTCCACCAGCCGGCGCGCCAGCATGCCGGAAAAGCCAGCCTCGAGCATTTCGCCGAGCAGTTGTGCCTTGGCCGGCGCATGCCGGGTCAGGTCGCCCCAGGCGAAACCGGCCAACTGTCGCTCGAGCAGACTCTTGATCGTCTTCATTTCGTCCATCAATTGCTGCACCTGCGCGCCACCATCGATGCCATCAGACAAGGAAGGCAGGCCGATTTCGCGGGCCGCCTGATCAATCCTGGCGGCCGCCTCATTTTGTGTCTTGGCGGGCAGAGGGCGTGGCTTGACGCGCTCTGCCGCAGGTTGGGCAGCGGCGGATGCCGCCGCTTGCTCCTGACGCGGTGGCTGCCATGGCTGCCATGACTGAAAAGGCAGTGGCGCACGCGCCTTGGCAGAAAGCGTCACCGCGTAGTCGTCGCCTTCACCCTCATGAAAAGTCGGCGCTGGCGGGGCGGCACTTGCCGGTACTTTAACGGGGCTGGCGGGAACAGGAGCAACCACAGCAGCAACAGCGGGCCCGCCCTGGCGCGACAAGGCATCGAGGCTGTCGGCCGACATCGCCATGATCTCGACCCCACCGTCGACGGACTTGTTGGAGACGACGATCGCCTCCGGGCCGAGCGCCGCCTTGACCTTGCGCAGCGCATCGCGCGCACTTTCTCCGAAGAAGCGTTTAACCGTCATGTCTATCCCTTCTTTGCTCTCTTATCATCAAGCCTTGGCACCGATGATGGCCGTAACCTTGATCGTTTTTGATTCTGGAATTTCACTGTTCGCCAGCACTTTCAGATTCGTCCAGGCCCGCCGCAGGAAGCGCGACAAGAGCCAGCGCAAACCACTCGGTACCAGTAACACCGGCACCATGCCGAGATCTTCCTGTCGCTTCGCGGCGGCCGCCGTCTCGCGCAGCAAGGTGTCGGCCAGCCCGGGCTCGATGCCCGAGCCATCGGCACCGACACCGGCGAGCGCTTGCGTCAGGAGCCGTTCCAGGCTCGGCTCGAGCGCCATCACCTGCAACTCCTGGCCACTCGGATAGAGCTGCTGCACGATCGCGCGGCCAAGACTGACACGCACCAGCGCCGTCAGCTCTGTGGGGTCCTGCACGCGCGGCGCATTCTCGGCCAGCGTCTCGATGATGGTGCGCATGTCGCGGATGTTGACGCCCTCTTCGAGAAGATTCTGCAGGACGCGCTGCACGTTGGAGAGCGGCAAGGTCTTCGGCACGAGCTCTTCAATGAGTTTGGGCGCATCCTTCGCCAGATGATCGAGCAGCGCCTGCGTTTCCTGACGGCCGAGCAATTCGGCGGCATGCGTGAGGATCAGATGGTTGAGGTGAGTGGCGACCACCGTGCCGGCATCGACCACCGTGTAACCCATGATATGCGCCTGATCGCGCATGCCGCCCTCGATCCACACGGCCGGCAAACCGAAGGCCGGATCCTTGGTCTGGTTGCCGGCCAGCGGGCCGCTGACGCGGCCGGGGTTGATGGCTAGATACATGCCTGGGAAGGCCTCGCCGGCACCGACCTCGACACCCTTCAGGGTTATGCGGTAGCCGTTGGGCTTGAGTTCAAGGTTGTCGCGAATATGTACCGGTGCCGAAAGGAAGCCAACTTCCTGCGCGAACTTCTTGCGCAGGCCGCGAATGCGCTTCAGCAACTCGCCATCCTGGCCGCGATCGACCAGCGGAATCAGCCGATAACCGACCTCCAGACCCAGCACATCCACGGGGGCAACGTCCGCCCAACTGGCATCGGCCGACTCTTCCGGTGCGGCAACCGCTGCAGCAGGCTTTTCCGCTGCTTCCTCTGCCGCCACCTGATTTTTCTTCAGCTTCGACCAGGCCAACCATCCCAATCCTGCAGCAAGCAGCAGGAAAACAAAGTGCGGCATGCCCGGGATAACGCCAAGGATTCCCAGAATACCGCCGGTCAGCGACAACACCATCGGGTTGCCAAACAACTGGCCGGAAAATGATGTCGTCAAATCTTTTTCATCATTGACGCGGGCGACCACCATGCCCGCAGCAACAGAGATCACCAGCGCCGGAATTTGCGCAACAAGGCCATCACCGATGGTTAGCAGAGTGTAGACCTTGGCAGCCTGACCTGCTGCCATGTCATGCTGCG
>CAIYZZ010000131.1 GCA_903930805.1 uncultured Rhodocyclaceae bacterium
CCGGTCGCCACGCCCAGCCGGTAGCCGCCTGCGGCCAAGCCTTGTATCAGCAAATTGGCACCAGAAAACAACACGAGTTCGTGGTCGCGGGAAAGGTAATGATGGCGATAGCGCTCGACCAGATCCTCATAGCGATCTTCGGGCAAGTCGGGCAAAGCGTGCCGCAGGGCATCCACCAGCCCCAGCCCGATGATATGGCGCGCACGCGCTTCCGTCGGTGGTTCCAACCCCAGATCGCTCGCCGCCGCCTGAACGCTGTGGACGATCACGCCAGCGGAATCCATCAGCGTACCGTCCCAGTCGAAAATAATCAGTTCGTAGTGTTTATTACTATACATATCAATTGGTTAATGAACAAAATTCCCCCAAATAATCCGCACAAAAAAGCACTATCTCCACTCAATACAAACAAATACTTAGCGTAGAGTATTGAACACAATTTTAGGGTAATTTCCACATACTATTGGCATATTTGTAGTCCTTCTGTCGTTTTACAGTCATTCATCTAACCGTGGAGCTTGAAGCATGAGTATGCATTCTTATACGTTGAAACATAACCATCCGGATAAACGAGAAGGTGAATTACTGAAAGCCATGTGCGACAACGGATTCCGAGCGGGTTCGGGTGTCCCCGACTTGAATGGCAAAACGATGTTCCTGCCGATTTCCGGGGGTAACGTACCCGGGGATCCGCATGTACATCGGCAAGACGCTGTTCGCACAACTCATGGACTTCATTCCGGTGGGCGCAAATAGAGTTGAGCGTTCATTCCTGGAAATTGCTTAAGTCGGCAGGTTATGCTGCCAGCCAAAGGCCTGCGTTGGAGGTACGCTCGCTATAATCAATCGACGCCGTTCCTCCGGAATTGAACCATGCTGAAGCGTGCCGCAATTTTGCTTTGCCTCACCGTCTCGGGTGCCACGCACGCCGCCTGGGTACAGCAATTCACTCCGCAGGAACTGGTCGATCAGCAGACCCGCGCCACGGCAGTATTCAGCACCGACATGGTGCCGCTAGGACGGCCCGATGTGGCGGCGCCCTTCCTCGTTGATTGCGGCGCCGCGAAAGGCAGCGGTCGCTGGGTCGATACGAAAACATGGGCCTGGCAACTGGAACGCGCCTTGTTGTCCGGCGAGCGCTGCGTGTTCGAACTGAAGCGGGGACTGAAGGCTGTCAATGGTGAGGGTGTTAGCGGCCAGAACCGCTACCGTTTCTACGCGCCGGGACCATGGCCGCGCGCCATCACTCCATCGCCCGGCAGCGGCATCGAGGAGGAGCAGGCCTTTGTCATCACGCCGGCTGGGCCGGTGAAGACCTCCTCGGTGGAGCAGAGCGCCTGGTGCGAAGCGGATGGCGTCGGCAACCGGATTCCGGTGAGACTGGTGCCGGAAAAGCAACGCGCAGAAATTCTCGCCGCGATTCCCAACTCCGGCAAGGACGAGATCGTACTCAGTTGCAGCGAACGTCTGCCGGCCGGTGTGAAAATGAAGCTGGTGTGGGGCAAGGGGATTGAAGCCGCGAACGGGGCAAAGTCCATCAGGGACGAAAGCTTCATCTATCCAGTGCGCGAACCCTTCCGCGCCACGCTGAGCTGCGAGCGCGAGAAGGCCAGCGCGCCCTGCTCGCCGTTGTCGAACATCACGCTAGATTTTTCGGTAGCTGTCGATGGAGCACTGCGCAGCAAGATCAGGCTGATCACGCCGGAGGGAGAACGCCTGCCCGTCGATCCGGGCAAAGGAGATAGTTCCGGCGACAGCACCGCAAGGAATTTCGTCTTTGCCCGACCCTTTGCGCAAAACGCCGAGTTGCGCCTCGAATTGCCCGCGGGCATCAAGGATGACTCCGGGCGTCCGCTGGCCAATGCCGCTAGCTTTCCGCTCAAGTTCACCACCGGCACGCTGCCGCCGCTGGCCAAGTTCCCCGGCGATTTCGGCATCGTCGAACTCAAGGAAGGCGGCGTGCTTCCGGTGACCTTGCGCCATGTCGAAGCCAAACTCGATTTGAGCGAACGGCGACTAACGGATGATGACGAGGTGATTACCGCGATGCAGGCCATCAACCGCTTCAACCGGCAGACGAAAAAGGTCAAGCTGGTTCGCGACGGCAAGGCGGAGGATTACGAGGATCCGTTCTACGCCCGCGAACTGAGCTATCTGGCGAAACAGGCCGGGGTCACCCGGCGCGAGTTGCCCAAACCCGGCGGCAGCGCGGAATTCGAGGTCGTTGGCATCCCGCTGGCGAAACCCGGGTATCACATCGTCGAAGCGGAAAGCCGCATGCTGGGTTCGGCCTTGCTGTCCTCACCCAAGCCGATGTACGTGCGCACCGCCGCACTGGTTACCAACATGGCGGTGCACTTCAAGAGCGGCCGTGACAATGCACTGGTCTGGGTCACCGCGCTGGACAGCGGCAAGCCGGTAGCGGATGCCGAGGTGCGCGTTTCCACCTGCAAGGGTACGCTGCTGTGGAGCGGCAAGACCGATGCCCAAGGCCGCGCCCTTGCGGACCGGGCACTGTCCGAACAGGCGTGCGGCGAAGCAAACTTCCTGTTCATCAGCGCCCGGCAGGGCGATGACTACAGCTTCGCGCGCACCGACTGGAATGAAGGCATCGAACCCTGGCGCTTCGGCGTAGCCACCTGGGGCGAGAGCAGCGGGCCGCGCCTGATCCACACGATACTTGACCGCACGCTGCTGCGGCCCGGACAGACCGTGTCGATGAAGCACATCGCGCGTGATCGCGGCAGCCGGGGCATGGGTTTCCCCGATCCGGCAACGCTGCCCGAACGCGCCGTGATCCGCCATGACAGCGGCGCCGAATACAAACTGCCGCTGGCCTGGGACGCCCAGGGCGTGGCGCTTTCCCAATGGAAAATCCCCGAAGCCGCCAAGCGCGGCACCTACTCGGTCGAACTGCCGGGCGGCAAGGGGCGCAGCGGCGGAAGCGGCGGCGAATTCCGCGTCTCCGACTTCCGCCTGCCGGTGTTCACCGGCAGCGTGCAGGGCGTCACCGGCCGCCATGTCGCACCCAACAACGTGCCGCTGGCGCTCGGCCTGTCCTTCCTCAACGGCGGTGCCGCAAAGGCGCATCCGGTGCAGGTGTCGGCCACGCTGCGTCCGACCTGGCCGAGTTGGCCGGGCTACGACCGCTACAGCTTCAATGTCGATTTCAGCGAAGCCGGACTTGCGGCTTTCGGCATCGACAATGGCCGCGAGCGGGAACAGTTGATCGTGGACAAGCAGGCGCTGGCGCTCGACCGTGCCGGCGCAGGGAAGCTCGACGTGGCGATACGGCAGAAGCCGCGCGGCCCGGCGGAGATCTACGCCGAGATGAGCTTCAACGACCCCAACGGCGAGATCCAGACCATTCACGGTACGGTGCCGCTGTGGCCGGCCGCCGTGGTGCTGGGGATGAATATTCCCGACTGGAGTTCGCCCAGCGACAAGGGGCGCGTCGATCTGGTCACGCTCGACCTGGACGGCAAGCCGCTGGCCGGGCTGGAAGTCGGCGTCAGCGCCAAGCGGCGCATTTCGCACTCGCACCGGCGGCGCATCGTCGGCGGTTTCTACGCCTACGAGAACCGCGAGGAGTTCGCCGATCTCGGTACGGTTTGCAGCGGCAAGACCGACGCACGCGGCATCCTGCGCTGCGAACCGAAGGTACAGGGATCCGGCGAGATCTTCCTGCTGGCGCAGACCCGTGATGCACAGGGCAACACGGCAAGGAGCGGCGCCAGCTACTGGGCTTCCGGCGGTGGCGACGATCCATGGTTCACCGCCGGCAATCAGGATCGCATCGACGTGGTGCCCGAGCAGCGCAGCTACAAGGCCGGCGATGTCGCACGATTCCGTGTGCATACGCCCTTCCGCGACGCGACGGCACTGATCTCGGTCGAGGCCGGCGGCATCATCGAAACCTTCGTGCGTCCGCTGTCGCGCTTCAAGCCGGTGATCGAAGTCCCGGTCAAAGGCGAGTGGGCGCCCAATGTGTTCGTATCGGTGCTGGTCGTGCGCGGCCGCGTCGAACCCTTGAAGTGGTATTCGCTGTTCCAGTGGGGCTGGCGCGAACCGGCGGAATGGTTCCGCGAATGGTGGAATCCGCAGCAACCGACGGCGATGGTCGATCTGGCCAAGCCGGCCTGGCGCATCGGGCTGGCTGAACTCGGCGTCGGCAGCGAAAGCCTGCGCTTGAAGGTCGAGGTGCTGCCCGAGCGCAACGAATACCGGCCGCGCGAGGAAGCTACGGTGCACCTGAAGGTCAGCGCGCCCGACGGCAAGCCGCTGCCGGCCGGCACCGAAGTCGCCTTCGCCGCCGTCGATCAGGCGCTGCTCGAATTGCGCCCCAATGACACGTGGAAACTGCTGGAAGCCATGACGCCTCGCCGCGCTTACGAAGTCACCACCTCCACCGCGCAATCGCAGGTATTGGGCAAGCGCCACTTCGGCCGCAAGGCAGTGCCGCCCGGCGGTGGTGGCGGTCGGGCGCCGGCACGCGAACTGTTCGATACCCTGTTGAGCTGGCAGCCACGAGTGAAAGTCGGCACCGACGGTACGGCAACAGTGAAGGTGCCGATCAATGATTCGCTTACCGAATTCAAACTGGTCGGCATCGCCAACGCCGGCGTCGGCCTGTTCGGCACCGGTTCGGCTGCCGTGCGCACGCGGCAGGACTTGCAGATGATTTCCGGCCTGCCGCCGCTGGTGCGCGAGAAGGATCGTTATCAGGCACTGCTGACCGTGAGGAACGGCACGGCGCGGACAATGACCGTGAATGTCACGGCGCGTGCCGGTGCGCAGGTGCTGGAAGCGAGAGAGGTGAAACTGGACGCCGAGGGTGCGGCCGAGCTCGCCTGGAATGCGCTGGCGCCCGAAACCGCAACAAGCCTGTCGTGGGAGTTTGAAGCCACGGAGAAAGGTGGCGCGGGGCGCGACCAGTTGAAGATTACCCAGCGCATCGAACCCGCAGTTCCTGTCACCGTGCAGCAGGGCAGCTTCGCGCGCGTCGACGGCAAACTGGACTTGCCCGTCGCGATGCCGCAAGGCGCGCTGCCCGGCCGCGGCGGCATCGAGATCGGTCTCTCGCCCAAGCTCTCGACGCCGCCACCGGGTCTCAAACGCTACTTCGAGGACTACCCCTTCGCCTGCCTCGAACAGAAGGCCTCGATCGCCGTCGGCCTGCACGACGAAAAGCGCTGGAAGGAAGTGGTCGAGAGCCTGCCGGCGCTGCTTGACGGCAACGGCCTGGCGCGCTACTTCCCCAGCGAATCGGTGACAAGTGCCGGCAGCATCACGCTCACCGCCTACCTGCTGGATGTCTCGCAGGCGAGCGGACTCGCCCTCCCCGCCGACTTGAGGGCGCGCATGGAAGACGGGCTCAACGGCTTTGTCGAGGCACGTTTCAAGGCGCCGGTCTGGTCGCCGGCACAGACCGACGCACAACTCGCCAGCAAACTGCTGGCTCTCGAGGCGCTCACCCGCAGCGGCCGCAAGCCCGCCAAGGCAGCCGCCGCGCTGGATGTCGAACCGCTGCGCCTGCCGACGTCCGCGCTGATTGACTGGTATCTGGTAGTCAAGCGCCTGACCGATCTGCCGCAGCGTACGGAGAAGCTTGCCGCCGCGGCCCGCGAGCTGAGAAACCGACTGTCATACAGCGGCGGCCGGCTGGGCTTCACGACGGAGAAGAGCGACTACTGGTGGTGGATGATGGTCAGCGGCGACTCCAACAGCTTCCGCCTGATCGAGGCGGTGATGGACGAAGCAAGCTGGGGCGACGACCTGCCCAAGCTGCTGCGCGGCGCGCTGGAACGCCAGGCGCGCGGCCGCTGGTTCACCACCACGGCCAACGCCTGGGCCGCCGTCGTGCTCAACCAGTACGGACACCACTTCGAGAAAGAGGCTGTAACCGGCACGACGCGCAGTACCCTCGGTGCGGCTTCGGCCGAGCACCGCTGGAAGGGCAGCGACGACACCCCGCTGCTGGCCCTGCCCTGGCCGGCCAGCGAAGCCAGTCTGACCGTGGCGCACCAGGGCACGGGCAAACCCTGGGCCAACATTCAGGCGCTGGCCGCAATCCCGGCCGGCGAACCGCGCGCCTTCGGCTACCGCATCACGCGGCAAGTGAGTCCGCTGCAGGAAAAGGAGAAAGGCAAGGTTAGTCGCGGTGACCTGTGGCGCGTCACGCTCACCGTCGAAGCCGAACAGGACATGACCTGGGTGGCCGTCAGCGACCCGATCCCGGCAGGCAGTCGCATTCTCGGTGACGGCGATGGCCGCGATTCCCGCATCGCCACGATGGACGAGGATCTGCGCTCGCGCCGCCTCTGGCCGAGCTACGTCGAGCGAACGTTTGCCAACTTCCGCGCCTATTACGAAATCGTGCCGCGTGGCCGCTTCAGCATCGACTACACGCTGCGCATCAACAACGCCGGCGAATTCGCCCTGCCGCCGACGCGTGTAGAAGCGATGTATGCGCCGGATGTGTTCGGGGAAATACCCAACGAGAAAGTGGTGGTAGGGAATTGACAATGAGGGCTCTGCTACAGCGCGATGCCTTGTCCAGCCGACTGCGTCCGGAGTGCCGAAAGCCGATGGTGGCGACGAGACAGCATGCTGACTGGTGCAGGAACCGAGGCTGAACTGAATGGGCCGCCGGATGAAATGTTTCGCGGCATTGGCACTACTGCTGATCAGCTTGCCGGCGCTGGCGCTGCCTTCCTATGCCGAAGTGCGTGCCGCACACAAGCCTTCGGATGCTTGGCTGCTTGCACGCGACGGCATGCCGCTGGCGACGTTGCGCATTGATCGCACAGTGCGACGCCTGCCTTGGGTAAAGCTGAACGATATTTCGCCGGCGTTGCGTCGCGCGGTGCTGATTTCGGAAGACAAACGCTTTCTTGAGCACGCCGGTGTGGACTGGCAAGCCGCCGCCGCAGGTGCGTGGAGCAATCTGTGGAACGAGAAGACCCGTGGCGCCAGCACGCTGAGCATGCAACTGGTCGGCCTGCTTGATGTAGAAGCGCGCAGGAAGGTTCGCCGTAGCCTGCTGGAAAAGCTTGACCAGACAGCCGCCGCACTGCGCCTGGAGCGGAACTGGACCAAGAATCAGATTCTCGAGGCTTATCTGAATCTGGCACCGTTTCACGGAGAGTTCGTTGGCGTGGCCGCCATGAGCCGGGGCTTGTTCGGCAAATGGCCGGATGGTCTCGACGAACAGGAAGCCGTGCTGGCTGCCGCCCTTCTGCGTGCGCCAAACGCGAAGCCCGAAGTCGTCGCCCGGCGCGCCTGCGGTCTGCTGAAAGAAATGCAGCGCGAGGTGCTTTGTCGCGATATTGATGCTGTCGCTGCTGTGACGCTCGGCAGTGTGCTTCGTCGCCCCGACCAGACGCCACAATTGGCTCCGCATCTGGCGGTGAAGTTGCTGACCCAGCCCGGTCAACGCGTGAAATCGACACTCGATGCAGAGCTGCAGCGCTTTGCTGGCGAAGCCTTGCGCCGCCATTTGGAGGCGTTAGAAAAACGCAACGTCGAAGATGGCGCGGTACTGGTGGCGGACAACGCGACCGGCGAAATCCTGGCCTGGATCGGTTCCAGCGGAGAACTCTCGGACGCAGCGGAAGTGGATGGTGTCACCGCCCTTCGTCAGGCCGGATCGACGCTGAAGCCTTTTCTCTATGGCATGGCCTTTGAGCGTCGCGACCTCACTGCCGTTTCGCTCATAGAAGACGCACCGCTGACGCTGGCCACCGGCAACGGTATCTACGCGCCGCAGAACTACGAACCAGACTATCGCGGCTGGGTCAGCGCACGCACGGCGCTGGCCGGATCGCTGAATGTGCCGGCAGTGAAGACCTTGGTCCGCATCGGTGCCGACGAGTTTCAGCAACGCCTGCGCCGCTTTGGTTTCGACAGCCTGACCGAGCGCGGCGACTGGTACGGTTACAGTCTGGCGCTGGGTTCGGCCGACATCTCCCTGCTGATGCTGGCGAATGGCTATCGCACGCTGGCTAATGAGGGACGCTGGACGAAATTGCGTGTAACGCCGGAAGGTAAACCGCCGGCATGCCGCAAAGAAGCCTGCACCACGTTCATTTCAGCCCCACGTCAGGCGATATCGGCCGCCGCCAGTTTTCTGGTCGGAGATATTTTGGCCGACCGTGCCGCGCGCGCTGGGACCTTCGGCCTCGAATCTTGGCTCGCCACACCTTACTGGAGCGCAGCTAAGACCGGTACCAGCAAGGATATGCGCGACAATTGGTGCGCCGGCTTCTCGCGCCGCTACACAGTCGCGGTGTGGGTCGGCAATGCTTCGGGCGCAGCGATGCATGATGTCTCCGGCATCTCGGGCGCGGCGCCGGTGTGGCGCGAAGTGATGGACTGGCTGCACCGAGGCGATGGTGCCGGGCGCGGCAAGGTAAGTAGCCTGCCACCTGCCGCACCGCCGGGAGTGGTGGCGCGCACGATTCGCTTCGAGTCCGCCGCCGGACGCCCCGGTGAACCGCCGCGCCGCGAGTGGTTTCTTGCTGGCACTGAGCGCAGCGTCGTGCGTTCGGCCACGACGCTGGCGCTAGCGCACATTGTCTACCCGGCCGAAGGCACGGTGATCGCGCTCGACCCAGACATTCCCCCGGGACGTCAGCGGCTTCCCCTGCAGTTGTCGGCAGAGGGTGCCGCTGGCTGGCAATGGCGCATCGACGGCAAACCGGCCGGCCGCGCCGACCACGCTAGCCGCTGGCTGCCGCAACCAGGTAAACACCGCCTGGCGCTGGTGGATGCAAGAAACACAGAACTTGACGCCGTGACCTTCGAAATCCGGGCCCTGCGAGGGAGGCGCTGAATCGCAGCAACAACTGCAGCCGCAGGAACCGGTTCGTCAAAAGAATAGGAAATGGGTCTTCGGGGAGTGTGGCTGACACCAGGTGCCGCAGTCAATTGCCGATTTTAGGCCCTAATTATCATCACCCCTCTCGCCTCACCATGACTGATCCAAAGAGCATACTCCTCCTTCAGCCCAGCGCTGTACTTGACACACTAAACTCAAACTTCCCGGTATTTCGCGATTGCCAACCTCTGGCCATCGGCATCCATAAAATCATCAAGGCACGCGTGCCGGCCTATCAATCTGACCATTGGAACATATTCATTTCATCGGGCTTCAGTGCTGACTCGATTTCCCGACATACGGCCCGGACAATTGGCAACCAGCCCAGACCGACAATGGTGCCGAGAAAATACGGGCCACCCTGGAATTGTTCGGGAAACCGATTCAGGATCGGAATGGCTTTTTCATAGTCCGATTCGATCAGGTGCAAGTCAGGGTAGTCATCTGCCCACTCAACAGCACGCATCAGTACCCTTGATGAATAAAATGGTACCGGCGTCAATGAGCGGTTTTGCGGCGAATCCGGGTACGCTGAATTGTTCGAATAGAACGGCTGGTCCGATCAAGGGAGTTCGAATCGAATCAGGGCTCGGCGGGATCGCCGGCACGGGAAGTACTGTTATGATTTTAAGCGGCGCCGCCTAAGGGAATTGGAAAAGCCTTCGGTGATTCTCTTCTCTGCCTACAACAAGGCGGCGCCATCGAAGCGGATGCCCCCAAGAGTGTTTAAGCAGTTTTTGTCATCCCAGTCGATAATATTGCCTCTGCGATCGTCCGCAATCCTTCACAAGATTCCCCTGTTCAAATCAATGGCGAATCCTGTTGTCGAGTTTTCTGATCCTTGTTCCATGTGCAGCACAAGCCGCAAAGCCTGGGAGTTCCCTGCGTTGCTACAAGACCACCGATCCCGTCCGTTGCGGCGGTGATACTTGCGGATGACTCGTTGGATTTCCTATCCTTGGCAAACTCGCAGTTAGACGAAAGAGGCAACACTATGCGTAAAAGAATCATTTCTCAAAACCCACAAGGCAGATCCCCCAGCGGGGACCATTGGCTCGACCTACAACACCTGGCGCAAGTCGAAATCACCTCCGAGGAGTCGGCACACCCGGTCGAGGCCGCGCTGCTGCCCGGCGGTTCGGGTTGGCGTGCGGCACACGCCGGCGAGCAGACGATCCGCATCCTGTTCGACGCACCGCAAAATATCCGGCGCGTTCAACTGCTGATAAACGAACAGCACCAGACGCGCACGCAAGAGTTCGCCTTGCGCTGGTCGGCGGATGAGGGGCAGTCGTATCGGGAGATCGTGCGCCAGCAATACAATTTCAACCCGGACATGACGCGCGAACTTGAGGATTACACGGTCGATCTCCCCGGGGTGACAACGCTGGAACTCGTCATCAAGCCGGAAATCGGCGGCGGTAATGCACGGGCCACCTTGTTACAGCTACGTATCGCCTAGTAGTCCGCTCCTTCAAAACCATTACAAATGATTCATCGACAGGAGGGACGGTTTTTCGAAACGGACCACGATACTTCCTCGCAGAACGTTGTTCTGCGGGAC
>CAIYZZ010000132.1 GCA_903930805.1 uncultured Rhodocyclaceae bacterium
CTACCTGCGGCTGGAAATGCCCGATCGGGTCGGCGGGCACAGCGGCTTTCCGCTGGTGCGGCGGGTGGACATGAACCACCAGCCCAAAGGCGCGGTGTTTTCGCCGCCCTTGCTGCAAGCCATACAAGACCGGGTGGCTCGGGGCGAGCAATGCATGGTTTTGCTCAACCGCCGCGGCTACGCCCCCGTGCTGGCCTGCCCAGCCTGCGGCTGGATCTCGCACTGCCGGCGTTGTGCCGCCAATCTCGTACTGCATCTCGCTGACCGCCGGCTACGCTGCCACCATTGCGGGCTGGAAGTGGCGATTCCGCATGCCTGTCCCGACTGCGGCAACCTCGACCTGCAACCCTTCGGGCGCGGCACGCAGCGGCTCGAAGCAAAACTGGTCGAACTATTTCCCGCCGCGCATGTCCTGCGCATCGACCGCGACTCGGCCGACTCGCCGAAAAAGTGGCACGCCCTGCTGGAGACCATTCATGCCGGCGCAGCAAACATCCTCATCGGCACCCAGATGCTGGCCAAGGGGCACGACTTTCCCAAGCTGACGCTGGTAGGGGCCGTCGGTGCCGATGCCGCCCTGTTTGCCGCCGACTTCCGCGCGCCGGAACGACTGTTTTCACAATTGATGCAAGTGGGCGGCCGCTCCGGTCGCGCGGCGCTGCCGGGCGAAGTGCTGATCCAGACCGAATACCCCGAGCATCCGATCTACCGCACCCTGATCGACCACGATTACACCGCCTTCGCCCATGAACAGCTGGCCGAGCGCGACACCGCAGGTTTCCCGCCGTTCGCCTTTCAGGCGCTGCTGCGCGCCGAGGCGCCGGAACTGGCTCAAGCACTCGAATTTCTCGCCAAAGCAGTCGGCACGGCCGAGCCACTGGCCAGCACCGATATCAGCCTCTACGATCCGGTACCGATGCGCATGGCCCGGCTCAAGAACCGCGAACGCGCCCAGTTGCTGGTCGAATCACGCAGCCGACCGGCGCTGCAAAGCTTTCTCACCCATTGGATGACACAACTGAACACGCTTAAGACGCCACGCGACTTGCGCTGGCATCTGGATGTCGATCCGGTAGAGCTCTGAAAAGTCGGCGCTGGCGGGACGGCCGCCGCCTTATGCGCCAGCCAGATATTCCCGCAGGACTGCCGTGCTGGCCTCGATCTCGGCGCGGAAAGCCGGGTCGGCGGTAGCGATAGCCGCAGGGTCTGCGGCTTCACAGGCTTTTTCCATTATCAGGGCGTAGTGGCGCAGGCGCTCGCAGCCGAGGCTGGCGGCGGTTCCCTTTACGGTATGCGCGGCGCGGCGCGCGGTAACAAAGTCGCCGGCAGCCAGCGCAGCGTCCAGACTGACAAGCTGCACAGCGACATCGTCGAGAAAAATCTGCGTGACTTGTGCGTAGAGCTCGCGATCCCCACCCAGGTTGCTGATAGCGGTCGCGGTGTCAAGGCGGGGCAGGGTGTCGGCGGCAGAGGGTGGCATGGTGCTGATTGTCGCTCAACCGGCGCGTGAACGCACATACCACAGCCAGCCCAGCGTTTGCAGCACCAGCAACCCGGCCAGGCTGGCGCGATACGCCGCCTGCGGCGCGAATCCGCCAGATTGCAGGGCATCGACAGCGACACCGAACAACCACTGGATGCCGAAAGCGCCGACAAAAGCACCCAGGTTGAGCGCGGTATTGGCGCGCCCGGCCAGCGTGATGGGAAATTGTCCAGTCAGGAGCGCATAGGCCAGATTGCCGACCGAGAACACCAGGCCGAGCGCCGGCCACAGCAGCCAGGTGGGTGCCAGATCGAGGACGATGCCCAACATTGCCAGCAAGCCCCCGCCCATGCCCAGCGTCAGAAGTCGTGCCGGCGGCAGACCAGCACGCGCGAGCCGCGTGACGAAGAAAGCGATTGTAAGAAAACCCGTGAGCTGCGCCCCGGCCATCAGGAGCAGATGGAAGGCGGCCGTGTCACGCGTGGCACCATTCACCGTCATCAGCCAGGGCACCGCCCATAGTCCCTGCAAGGCCATGAACCCGCCGACGATCATGGTCGTCTGCGGTGCCAGCCGCCAGAAGGCACGGCTGGTAAAAATGGTGGCCAAGCCTCGCAGTTGTTGGCGTAGGCTTTCCTTCGCGCCAGCGGCAACTTTTTCGGGCGTGGTGAAAATCAGCGTCGCAGCCAGCAGTGAAAGAAGCGCCAGCGCCATGAAAATTCCGCGCCAGCCGAACAGCGGCAGCAAGGCACCCAAAGGTGAGCTTGCCGTCAGCGCGCCCAGGCCACCCGCCGCCATGATCGCGGCATTGAGCGAAGCCTGGCGCTCGACGGGGAACCACAGCGAAAACGCCTTGAAGCTTGCCATCAGGCAGGCCGATACGCCCAGCCCGATCAGGGCGCGACCGATGACCAGTTGCGGCAACGCCACGCCGGTGGCAAACAAGGCGCAACCCGCAGCACAGAACAGCAGCAAGACGGCCTCGACCCGACGCGGGCCGTAACGGTCGAGCAAGATGCCCAGCGGCAACTGGAAGGCGCCGAAAATGAGCAGATAGGCCGAGGTGAGCAGGCCCAGGTCAGCCGCCGACAGCCCCAGATCTTGCCGCAGTTCAGGCGAGATGACGGCGTTGGCGTTGCGCAGCAGGTAGGAAAGAAAATAGCCGACCGCGAAGGGCGCAAAGATGCGCTGCCAGGGATTGATCACAAAGTCTC
>CAIYZZ010000133.1 GCA_903930805.1 uncultured Rhodocyclaceae bacterium
AGCGAGCAGGCAGGTAGCGACCAGCGCTGGACCGGCATGCTGCGGCGCCAACTGCTGTCTGCTGAGGTTGAACTGGTCGCTGGGCTTGGCGGTGGGCGCATCACCTTGGGCGAAGTGGCGAAGCTCCACGTCGGTGATGTCGTGCCCATCGACATTGGGGATCTACTGAGCGTCAAGGTTGACGGTATTCCACTGCTGGATTGCCGCTACGGCATCAACAATGGCCAGTACGCGCTGAAGGTGGAAAATTTCGTAGCACCGGAAGAAGTCACAGACTAGAGGTCCTCATGAGCGACGAAGTAAAACAGGAAGAGGCACAAGTTTCCGAGGACGATTGGGCCGCCGCCATGGGCGAGCAGGCTGCCGTCGAGGGGGGAGGTGCTGCCGAGGATGACTGGGCTGCCGCCATGGGTGAGCAAGCCGAGGCCGAAAAAGTAGCGGTCGTTGCAACCCCGAAGGTATTCGAGCAGTTCTCCGGTGGCGAGGCGTCCAACGCGAACCATGGTCTCGAGATGATCCTCGATATCCCCGTCAGCCTGACGGTGGAACTCGGTCGCACGAAAATTTCCATCCGCAACCTGCTGCAACTCGCCCACGGCTCGGTCGTCGAACTCGACGGTCTTGCCGGTGAACCGATGGATGTACTGGTAAACGGCACCTTGATCGCGCAAGGCGAGGTCGTGGTGGTAAATGACAAGTTCGGTATCCGTCTCACCGACATCATCACGCCGCAGGAGCGCATGCGCAAGCTTAATAAGTAGCGGCGCTTTTACATAAAGCGCTGCTTTTCCCCTGTAATTCCGCCATCGCGGAGACTGTCGCGGCATAAGCTTCGTGGCCATGCTGCTACGTATAGTCATTCTTTCCTGTTCATTGCTTGCTCCCGTTGTCCGGGCCGCAGAAGTCGGCGCTGGCGGGACGGCAACGGCCGCTTCCGCCGCGTTATCGGGGACGGCAGGAATCACCCCCGATCTGGGCGCCAGCGCACTACAGATGGCCTTTGGCCTGGTCATCGTGTTGGCGCTCCTGCTGGGTGCCCTGTGGCTGCTCAAACGCATCAGCGCACCTCGTGGCGCAGCCGCCGGCCTGCTGCGCGTCGTCGCCGGTGTCGCGGTCGGCGCGCGCGAACGCGTGGTGATTCTTGAACTCGGCAACAGCTGGCTGGTACTCGGCGTCGCTCCTGGCCAGGTCACCACGCTGGCCGAAATTCCCCGCCAGGAAGTACCCACTTCGCCCATGACACAGGCTGGAAAAGACTTTCCTGCCTGGCTCAAACAAGTGATTGATCGTCGTGGCCAAAGCTAGCCTCCTGCGCATACCCGTCGCGCTGCTGTTGATCGCTCCAGCAATCATCCCTGAACTGGCGCTGGCCCAGGCCCTGCCTGCCATCACCAGCACGCCCGTGCCGGGCGGCGGCACACAGTGGTCACTATCGATCCAGACGCTGCTCCTGATCACCGGCCTGAGTTTCCTGCCGGCCATGATGCTGATGATGACCAGTTTCACCCGCATCATCATCGTCCTGTCGCTCCTGCGTCACGCGCTCGGCACCCAGACATCGCCGCCCAACCAGGTAATCGCAGGCCTCGCGCTGTTCCTCACTTTTTTCATCATGGCGCCGGTGGGTGAAAAGATTTATGCCGACGCCTATCTCCCGCTCGCCGAGAACAAGATTACCTTCATGCAGGCGCTTGACCGCGGGGCAATACCGCTGCGCGGCTTCATGATGAAACAGACACGCGATGCAGATCTCGCTCTGTTCACCAAGATTGCTCAAGCACCGACGCCAGCCAAGATGGATGATGTACCGATGCGCGTACTGATTCCCGCATTCGTCACATCGGAACTCAAGACCTCCTTCCAGATAGGCTTCATCATCTTCATCCCGTTTCTCATCATCGACATGGTGGTCGCTTCGGTGCTGATGTCGATGGGCATGATGATGATGTCGCCCGTGATCGTCGCGCTGCCCTTCAAGATCATGCTGTTCGTGATGGTCGATGGCTGGCAACTCGTTATCAGCTCGCTGGTCGCAAGTTTTGGATAGGGGCAAACATCAATGACGCCAACCATGGTCATCGAAATCGGCCGCCAGGCCATCGAGGTCAGCCTGCTGGTTTCCGCGCCGCTTTTCATCGCCGCGCTGGTGACTGGCTTGCTAATCTCAATTTTTCAGGCCGCAACGTCCATCAACGAAGCGACACTCTCCTTCGTGCCAAAGTTAGTCGTTGTCTTTTTTACACTGATCGCGGCTGGGCCTTGGATGATTACGATGCTGACGGACTACATGCAGCGACTCTACGGCTCAATTCCCAGCATCATCGGCTAGAGTAATGGCCCCCCACGCTCATAAATTCATTTCGCTGCCCCCCACAAGAGGGCGTCGCCTCTCTTGGGACGGCCCGGCGAGAGGCCGATGATCTCATTCACCAACGCGCAACTCGATGCATGGATTGTCGCCTTCATGTTTCCGCTGGCACGCATCATGGGTGTGTTGGCCAGCGCGCCTATGTTCAGTAATGCGGCCCAGCCGAAGCGCATTCGCCTGATGGCAGGACTACTCATTACCCTCGCCATTGTCCCAGGTTTGCCGGCCATGCCGACGGTTCCACCCGGCTCATGGGTGGGGATGGCAGTGCTAGCGCAGCAGATACTGATCGGTGTTCTGCTCGGTTTTACGCTACGCATCGCCTTTGCCTCGATCGATGTGGCGGGCGATCTTATCGGCATGCAAATGAGCCTTTCTTTCGCCGTATTCTACGACCCACAGTATGCTGGCCAGACCCCGGTGATCTCCGAGTTTCTCGGCTTGATTACTACGCTGATTTTCCTTTCAATGAACGGACATCTGCTGGTTCTGTCGGTACTTGCCGAGAGTTTCAAGCTGTTGCCAGTATCCATCACACCCATTGGTATCGGGGGCTTCGGCAGCCTCATGGTCTGGTCCTCCGTCATTTTCTCTTTCGGTCTGTTGCTGGCGCTACCGTTAATTGCCGCGTTATTAATTGCCAACCTTGCCATGGGCGTGCTTGCGCGCGTCGCGCCGCAATTGAACATTTTTGCCGTCGGTTTTCCCGTCACGCTGGTGTCCGGTTTCGTCATGTTGGCGTTTTCCATGCCTTACTTCGGTGTGGCATTGGAGAACCTGTTTGACAACGCCTTTCGCGCCGTGGCAGCGATACTGCGTGCATCAGGCGCGGCCTGATCAACTCGGCGATTTTGTCAGCCTGATTACACCCTCGACCGTACGCTGCGCGCCAAGCACCGAAGATTCCATCCCTTCTACGTACTCGACAATATCGTAGCCACCATAACCGCCGGCACGCATCAACTCCTTGGCACGTCGATGAAAGACCAGTCGCGCCTCACCCGCCCCGCCAGAATAGTAGCGCTTCATGCTCAGTAAAAAATGTACGTGATTTTCGGGAAAACGCGTTTCCTGAATTTCCCAGTTTGGTGAGAGCGGATCGAGAACCAGATAGGCGGCAGCGGCCCAAGCACCCCAATATACGGTCTTGTCGAGCGGATACATTACAGAATTAACGAGCGTCTTCGTCACCCCACTACTCGTAAAGGGTATGTCCGTAGTGGTAGTTGTCGTACCGGTTCTGGATGAAGGCGGACTACTGGAACAGGCGGCCAGCACGCTGGCCATCAAACCCACGGCGAAAAGTCGGCGCTGGCGGGACGGCATCATCCGATGTAATCAAACAGAGAAAGCTTTGAAATCTTGCTGAAGGACTGTTGCGCGGCCTGCAACTCCATTTGCTGGCGATTCAGCTTGGTAATTGCTTCAGCGTAGTCGAGATCCTGCAGGCGCGAAAGCGTATCCTGGAACTGTATGTGCAGCGACTCTCCGACCGAGTCAAGGCTGTCCACTTCGGACATGCTGGATCCGGAAAGCGCGCGTGCAGTCAGAATGCTGTCTTCGGCCTGGGACAGGCTCGTCAGGAGTCCGCCGAGCTGATTATGAAGTTGCGTATTACCCATCGTGCCGATCGCCTTGCTGCTTTCGAGCAGTTTGATGGTATCGCCCAATGTCGTAAAGATACTCTGACTTTCGCTGGCACCGACTTTAAAGGCATCCCCGCTGGCCGGATCGCCACTAATGGTGACGCTGATGCCGAAATCCCCGGTCGATATGCCATCACCGTAGGTATTGGTCTGCAATCCGGAAAATGGAAT
>CAIYZZ010000134.1 GCA_903930805.1 uncultured Rhodocyclaceae bacterium
CCCAGGAATCAGATGTCAGCTACGACAACAACACCAATGGATTGATTACCGGTGTCACGCTGAAAAGATGGCTCGCGAACTGGACGGCCAACCGGCCCGCCGGCATCACCGGGAAACTGGTCATCTTTCAGGTGGCCGCTGGCCCGGCGGGGTCCGAATACGTCAAGCCGGATGGCGCCAACGTATTCACCTTTCTTTCGCCGTCGTCGGAATGGATACAAACGCGTATCAATGGCGTGATCGAAACCAGCAGCATGGTTCCGGATGGAACGACCATGGATGCGTTGATGAAGAAATACAACATCGATCCGACCAAGGACATGATCGTCGCGGCAACTGGAACGGGCAGCACGACAAATGCGATGGCGCAGGGACGCATCTGGTATGCGCTGCGCTACTGGGGAGTCAACAAGGAGCACCTTGCCTTGCTGAATGGCAGCAACGATTACCAGAAGACCCTGGGTGTCAGCGGCTTGGTGGCGACCGACTATCAAGTCGCAGCATCCGTGGCGCCGAATAGCGGCAGCTTTTCGGTCAGGGCCCTGACGGCGGACAACACCCAGTTGCAGGCAACGATGGAGGACATGATCAAGATCCTGCCGAATGCAGATCGCAACGTAACGACCGACGGAGTGTTCATCTGGGACGCGCGCAGCCTTGCCCAATATAGCGCCGGACAAAAAGTCGAATACGGCGAGGACCGGGATCCCAACACCACCGGTACGCAAGCTTGCACGGATGCATCCGGTTACTGCCTGCCGACGGACGCGAGCAACTACATGTGGACTTTCCAGAACAGCGGGTCCCGCCAGGGACATCCCTACGGCGCGCTCCAACTGCAATACACCAACCTGCTGGATAGCACCAAGGGATACAGCTACAAGGCGAAATCCGTCTTGGCCGACTACCTCGCCGGCAAGACCGATACGCGCGGCATCGGCTTCGTCGATGGCAGCTACGCGAACGTTGGCGGTGGGAACGCCTATCAGTCTGGCGATACGATCTACACCTATTGCGAAACGACGTTCCGGGCAATGATCACCGGTATCACGGCCTCAGTGATCCTTGGCAAGCCGACCCGTTTCTATGACGGCGCGATGATCGAATGGAACTCGCTATCCAGTATGCAGAACAGCGCCATGGCATTGATCATGCCCTTCGACTCACCATGGCGCACCGACCTGCGTTCCTACTTCCGGCCGGCCACCAGTTCGAGCGCGATTGCCCCTCGCAACGTCGTTAACGCCTACGCCTCGTCCGCCAACAGCATCGTAAATGCAGATCGTTCCTACAAGAGCGGCGTGACGATTCCGACAGGTGGCTCCGGCTCATCAATGCCTGGAAACCCGTGTGGCGGTTGAGCGAAAAATGCCTGGTTTTGCCAATAGTGGTTCGCTGCTTCCGGTGCGGGGCTAGTGTGTTCATGGCCCCCATCGAGCGGATGGCGAATGCCCCGGGTTGGTAACAGACTGTTTTCGACCGTCCAAGGATTGCTGCTGATGGGAGTAGTCATGCTGATGAGCGCCTGCGGTTTTCGCTCCAACGCCGACATCGACGCGTTTCTCGCACGTCACTGGAGTCAGCCTGTGGCACCGCAGGGCGCGCCACCGTCCTCCTTCAGCAGCCTCGAGGCGTCGCTGGCGCCGGATGCCTGCGGCCAATGCCACACCCAACAGTACGCCGACTGGCAGACCGCGCAGCACAGTCACAGCATGGGCAGCGGCATCGGGTGGCAGTTGCCCTTGTTTTCACAGGATGAAGGCAACGATTGCATGCGTTGCCATGCG
>CAIYZZ010000135.1 GCA_903930805.1 uncultured Rhodocyclaceae bacterium
AGGGCGGCTGCCATAAGAATTTTCTTGGAGGCTGAAGTGGTCATGTTTGTGTATTCCCTCGTAAAAGCGTTGGAGATGTAATAACGGTGTTTAAGAACTTCTTATTGGCTTGGTATCGATTCGACTCTGGATTTGACTCGGCTTGGCAACTTACCACCACGTAAAACCACGACCCGAACCTAAACCCCGGTGAGTTCATTCTGCCACATTTTGGCGCTACAGTGCAACGACGGGCCATAAAAATCAATGGGTATGTTGTCGTCTATGCGCAACTTATCCTCGATTCGGCGCTTGTTTTAACTTGCCTGATTGAGATCTGTCGGCGTGTATAAAAAACGTATTTCGACAATGTGTTAGCGCAAGCTTGCATGTTAGAGGCAACGTCTGCCGTGTAGGCGACACATGATAGAATCACGGGCTTTGTTATGCGCCATTAAATTCTGGTGAATACTGACTTATGACCACCGCCTTCGCCAAAGAAACCATCCCCGTCAGCCTCGAAGAGGAAATGCGCCACTCCTACCTTGATTACGCCATGAGCGTGATCGTTGGACGGGCGCTGCCGGATGCCCGTGATGGACTGAAGCCCGTGCATCGTCGGGTGTTGTTCGCCATGCACGAACTGAACAACGACTGGAACCGTGCTTACAAGAAATCCGCGCGTATCGTCGGTGATGTTATCGGTAAGTACCACCCGCACGGCGACACCGCCGTCTATGACACGATCGTGCGTATGGCGCAGAACTTTTCCCTGCGCTACATGCTGGTCGTTGGCCAGGGTAACTTCGGTTCGGTGGATGGCGACAATGCTGCGGCAATGCGTTACACCGAAGTGCGCATGGCACGTATTGGCCATGAGTTGCTGGCCGATATCGACAAGGAAACCTGCGATTTTGGCCCGAACTACGATGGCTCCGAACATGAACCGCTGGTTCTGCCGGCGCGTATCCCGAATTTGCTGATCAACGGCAGCGCTGGTATCGCGGTGGGCATGGCGACCAACATTCCGCCGCATAACCTCAACGAGGTGCTCGACGGTTGTCAGGCGCTGCTGGATAACCCTTTACTCGATATTGAAGAGTTGATCAAAATCATTCCCGCGCCAGACTTTCCGACGGCTGGGTTGATCTATGGTATTTCTGGTGTGCGCGACGGTTATTTGACCGGCCGTGGCCGCGTAATCATGCGTGCGCGTACCCATTTCGAGGAACTGGAGAGGTCTGGCCGGCAGGCCATCATCGTCGACGAGTTGCCCTATCAGGTCAACAAGAAGACCTTGCAGGAAAAAATTGCCGAACTCGTCCACGAGAAAAAGATCGATGGCATCGCCCACATCCAGGACGAGTCGGACAAATCCGGCATGCGCCTGGTGATCGAGATCAAGCGTGGTGAAGTGCCCGAGGTGATCCTCAACAATCTTTACAAGCAGACGCAGTTGCAGGACACCTTCGGCATGAACATGGTGGCGCTGGTTGATGGCCGCCCGCAACTGCTGAACCTCAAGCAACTGCTCGAGTGTTTCCTGTCGCATCGCCGTGAGGTGGTGACGCGGCGCACGGTGTTTGAATTGCGCAAGGCGCGTGATCGCGGCCATGTGCTCGAAGGTCTGGCGGTGGCACTCTCCAACGTCGATGAAATCATTGCGCTTATCAAGGCAGCATCGACGCCGGCCGATGCCAAGCGCGAATTGATGGCGCGCACCTGGCACTCGACGCTCGTCGAGGACATGCTGTTGCGCGCGGCGGCTGAAGCTTCTCGTCCCGATGGGTTGGCGCCCGAATTCGGCATGTCACGTCGCGGCTATCTGCTCTCTGATGTGCAGGCACAAGCGATTCTCGAACTACGCCTGCAGCGCCTGACGGGCCTTGAGCAAGACAAGATCGTTGCCGAGTACCGTGAGGTGATGGCGCAGATCGCTGATCTGCTCGATATCCTGGCACGTCCTGAGCGTATTACGCAGATCATAACGGACGAGTTGGTTGCCATCAGGGCGCAGTTCGGCGACAAGCGCCGCTCCGAGATCGTTCTGCAAACGGCCGATATCAACCTCGAAGATCTGATCGCGCGCGAAGACATGGTGGTGACGCTCTCACATACCGGCTATATCAAACGCCAGCGTCTGGAAGATTACCGCACGCAGCGCCATGGCGGTCGCGGCAAGAAGGCGGCTGACATCAAGGACGATGATTTCGTCGACAGTCTGTTCATTGCCAACACGCACGACTACATTCTTTGTTTCTCGAATCGTGGTCGCGTTTATTGGCTTAAGGTTTATGAGGTACCGGAAGGTACGCGCACCAGTCGCGGCAAGCCGATCGTCAATCTTTTTCCGCTGGAGGAGGGCGAGAAGATTACTGCCGTCCTGCCAACGCCGACTTTTGACGAGAACCACTACGTGTTCATGGCGACCGCGATGGGAACGGTCAAGAAGACGCCGCTGTCAGATTTTTCCAATCCGCGCAAGGCCGGTATCATCGCCGTGGGTCTGGATGAGAACGATTTCCTTATCGGTGTCGCGATCACCGATGGTCAGTGCGACGTGATGCTGTTCTCCAACGCCGGCAAGGCCGTGCGCTTCGCCGAGGACGATGTGCGGCCGATGGGGCGTACAGCGCGCGGTGTGCGCGGTATGAAGCTTGAATATGAGCAGGCCGTGATCTGCATGCTCGTCGCCAAGGACGAAGTGCTGAACGTGCTGACCGCCACCGAAAACGGTTATGGCAAACGTACGCCG
>CAIYZZ010000136.1 GCA_903930805.1 uncultured Rhodocyclaceae bacterium
GGTGTCGAAACGCAGGAGCAGGCAGACTTCCTCAGTCGTCTGGGCTGCCATTTTGCCCAAGGATATTTCTATGCCAAACCGCTTCCGGTTGCCGAACTCGAGAAGCTGCTGGGTGCTTGAACCGAATATCAGCCGATCAATTCAGCCGTATGTCGTGCCAGCATCCATTCCTCGTTGGTCGGCAGCACTAGGGCTGTGACACGGCTGGTAGCGGTGCTGATGCGTTCGGCATCCGCCGTGTTCGCCGCAGAATCGAGTTCCAGCCCCATCCAGCCGAGTTCCCGGCAGACAGCCGTGCGCACGGGTGCGGCGTGTTCGCCGATGCCGCCGGTAAATACGAGGGCATCGAGACCGCCGATGGCGGCCGAGAGCGAACCTATCTCGCGCACGATGCGGTAGCAGAACAGGTCGACAGCTTCTTTCGCCTCGGGCTTCTCCGAGGCCAGCAATTCGCGCATGTCCTGGCTGATGCCGGAAACGCCGAGCAGGCCGGATTCCTTGTAGAGCATGTTGGTCAGTTTCTTGATGTCCATGCCGTCGTACTCCATCAGATAGAGCAGCACGCCAGGATCGAGGGCGCCGGTGCGCGTGCCCATCATCAGGCCTTCGACGGCGGTGAAGCCCATCGTCGTGACCTGGCTCTTGCGGCCGACCATGCCGCACATCGAGGCGCCATTGCCGAGGTGGGCGACGATAACGCGACCGTCGGCCTGTGCCGGCGGTAGATGCTGCGGCAGCACGTCGGCGATGTATTCGTAAGACAGGCCATGAAAACCGTAGCGGCGCACGCCTTGCGCGGTGATGCGACGTGGCAGGGCGAAGAGTTGTGCAATGGGGGGTTGGCTGCGGTGGAAGGCGGTGTCGAAGCAGGCAACCTGCGGCACACCGTGCAGCGCGGCACGCATCGCCTCGATGCCGGCCAGGTTATGCGGTTGGTGCAAGGGTGCGAGCGGGATGAACTCTCTGAGCTTGGCGACGGTGGCATCATCCAGCACGATGGGGCGGGAAAAATCCTGGGCGCCATGTACGACGCGGTGGCCGACGCCGACGATCTTCCAGCCGGTCTCGTGGTCGTGCAGCCAGCGTACCAGGTGATCGAGTGCAGCGCGGTGAGGATGTTCACCGGCGAGCGTGAGGTCGGTGTCGTCGAGTGTGCGTCCTTGTGCGTCCTTGGCCTTGAGGTGGGCGTGGGCCGCGCCGATACCGTCGAACTGGCCGACAAGCTCGGGTTTGGGCGGGATGCCGGCACTATCTGCAGCACGGGCGAACAGCGCGAACTTGATCGAGGACGATCCGGCGTTGATGGTCAGAAAGGCGTCGGCCATGGGAGTCTCACTTGGCAAGAGGATTGTTGCGGCGGGCATGCGCCATCACGACGGCGATGGCAGTGGAGGCGGTGCGGGTCTGAGCAGAATCGGCGCGACTGGTGAGCACGATCGGCACGCGTGCGCCGAGCACGATGCCGGCAGAGAGCGCATCGGCAAGATACTCCAACTGCTTGGCCAGCATGTTGCCCGATTCGATGTCCGGCACTAGCAGGATGTCGGCTTGGCCGGCGACAGCCGACTTGATGCCCTTGGTGCGCGCGGCGACGACAGAAATCGCGTTATCGAAAGCGAGCGGGCCGTCGAGTACGCCGCCCTTGATCTGGCCGCGGTCGGCCATCTTGCACAGAGCGGCGGCATCGAGTGTCGCCTGCATTTTCGGATTGACGGTTTCGACGGCGGCGAGAATCGCCACCTTCGGGTCGGTGATGTGCAGCATCAGCGCCAGGTCGATGGCGTTTTGCACGATGTCGATCTTGGTCACCAGGTCGGGCGCCACGTTGACGGCGGCGTCGGTGATCAGCAAGGGGCGCGGGTAGGTCGGCACATCCATCATGAATACGTGGCTGATGCGGCGTTCCGTGCGCAGACCAGTGGCCTTGTCGACCACCTCGCTCATCAGTTCGTCGGTGTGCAGCGAGCCTTTCATCAGCGCATCAACCATGCCTTCGCGCGCCAGCGCGACGCCGGATTCTGCAGCGGCGTGGCTGTGCGGCACGTTGAGGAACTCACAGCCAGCGAGGTCGAGCGACATTTCCTCGGCCAACGCACGAATCTTGTCCTCGGGGCCCACCAGTGTTGGGTCGATGAGGCCGCGGTCGCGGGCGAGCAGAGCGCCCTTCAACGATTCGGTGTCGCATGGGTGAATCACCGCCATCGGAATCGCGGTCAGCCCACGGGTGATTTCCAGGACATGTTCGTAACGCGATTTCTTGGTAGCCGAGAGCCTGATTTCAGGCATCGTTGCCTTGGGCCGCTTGATCTTGTCCTTTGGCGCGATCACTTCGGCGGTACCGTGAATGATGCGGTCGTTGTCCTGATTGGTGCAATTGCAGTCGAAAATGATGTGGCGGTTGTGATCGAACTTGCGCTGGCAGGTGACGGTGACCGTCAGCGTGTCGCCGACGCGCACTGAGCGCTCGAAGTGCAGGCTCTGGTCAACATATTCCGTGCCGGGGCCGGGAAACTGCATGCCCAGCACGTTCGAGAACAGCATGCCACCCCACATGCCGTGCGCCACGACCTCGCGGAACTGCGACGAGCGCGCGTATTCGGGGTCGACATGGGTTGGATTCATGTCGCCAGAGATGATGGCGAACATCTGGATGTCTTCCGGGCGCAATGTGCGCACCAGCGTAGCTATATCGCCGACCTGGATTTCGTCGTAGGTGCGATTTTCGATGTATTCGATGAAATCGTAGTTTCTCATGGGGCTTTCTATCAAGGGTTTGCCATGCTGCCATTCTCACCCGACTTTTGTTGCAACGCAATAAGCATCAGGAGGTGCTTGCCGTCCCGCCAGCGCCGACTTTCTCAGGCCGCGAGTTCGGCCAGCCAGTTGCCGGCGTGGCGGATAGCTACCCGGTCGCGCTGTTCTTCCTGGCGCAGTTCCGCTACGAGTTGCACTGCCTGCGCTTCAGGAAATTGCTCGGCAAAACGTGCCAGCGGGCGATGCAGGCTGGCGTCCGCATGCTTGCATTCGATCAGTTGGGAAATTTCGCCTTCCTCGGCGAGCGCGAAATCCACCTCTGCGCCGTCCTTGGTGCGGATGTAGTGGAGTGTCGCCTCCTTGCCCAAGGCATCGCGACGAAACTGGCTGTGCTTGAGCAGCATGGTGGCCACCGCATTTTCGAAACGTGCGCCGCTGTCGCCGCGCACCATGCCGGTGTCGAAAAAGTAGATCTTGGGCGTTTGCAACAGGGCGCGACCGATGTTGCGATGCCATGGCGGCACGGCGAAGACGATGAAAAGCGCTTGCAGGATATCCAGATAGCGCTTGAGCGTTGCCGGTGCAACCGCCAGGTCGCGTGCCAGCGAGGCGAGCGACAGCGGTGCGCCGACGCGCTCGCGCAACAGGTCGAGAAACAGGCGCATGGTGGTGACTTCGTGGAGGCGCGAGAATTCCAGCACGTCTTCACGTACCA
>CAIYZZ010000137.1 GCA_903930805.1 uncultured Rhodocyclaceae bacterium
CCATCGTCACTGACACAATCTTGTCGCAGTTGCTTATGAAACTAAGGTAATTATAGGTAGTTTAATGTAATTATATGTAACTATTACTTTTCAAACTTTCCTTATTCTATAAGGCTTTTACTGGTGCCCGGGAGAAGACTCGAACTTCCACATCTTGCGATGCCAGAACCTAAATCTGGTGCGTCTACCAATTTCGCCACCTGGGCTTTGAGCGGCGACGAATTTTACCGCCGAACTTGCCCGACATGCACCTATACTGCCGCCCGATGGCGGTAGATCATTATGAGAATTTTCCTGTTGCCTCGATCCTGTTGCCGGCACCGTTACGTCCAGCGGTTGCCGCAATTTACGTTTTCGCGCGCACGGCGGACGATTTCGCCGACGAAGGCGACTTGTCCACTCCCGAGCGACTACGCCTGCTGGCCGCCTATCAACACGAACTCGATCACATCGAACGCAGCGAAGCTACTGATCACCCGGTATTTCAGCGACTGCGCCCACACATCGAAAAACACAGACTGCCATTGCAACTTTTCCGCGACCTGCTCGACGCCTTCGCTCAGGATGTGGTGAAAGATCGCTATGTCAACTTCGTCGAACTGATGGATTACTGTCGCCGCTCCGCCAATCCGGTCGGCCGCCTGCTGCTGCATCTGTTCGACGCCGCAACGCCCGACAATCTGCACCACTCGGATGCCATCTGCTCCGCCTTGCAGCTCATCAACCACTGGCAGGATGTCTGCATCGACGCCGGCAAGGGGTCGCGCGGGCGCATCTATCTGCCACAGGAGGATATGGCTCATTTCAAAGTCGATGAAGACGCAATACTTCGCCGTACCGCCAGCGCCGACTTTTTCGCCTTGCTGCGTTTCGAGGTCGACCGTGCCCGTCAGTTGATGCTCTCGGGCGCTCGCCTCGGCCACGACCTGCCCGGCCGCATCGGCCTCGAAATCCGCACCATCGTCGCCGGCGGCCTGCGCATCCTCGACAAGATCGAGGCCGCTGACTACGACGTGTTCAAGCACCGTCCCGTGCTGGGCTGGACCGATTGGCCCGGAATTTTTCTGCACGCCCTGCGCCCATGAATCCGGACGATTACTGCGCCCAGAAGGTCAAGGCGAGCGGCTCGAGCTTCACACTTAGCTTCCGCTTCCTCGAACCCGCCCGCCGCGAAGCCATCACCGCGCTGTATGCCTTCTGCCGCGAAGTCGACGATGTCGTCGACGCATGCCGCGAACCGGCCATCGCCCGTGCCAAGCTCGACTGGTGGCGTGCCGAAC
The DNA here is from genome assembly GCA_903930805.1 of uncultured Rhodocyclaceae bacterium. GTDB lineage: Bacteria > Pseudomonadota > Gammaproteobacteria > Burkholderiales > Rhodocyclaceae > Sulfuricystis. The sequence continues at coordinate 1,281 of CAIYZZ010000137.1, forward strand.
TCACCACGCTGGAAGATGGCCAGCCCACACACCCGGTCACGCAGGCGCTCGCCATTGCACGCGCACGTTTTACCCTGCCGGTCGAGCAACTCACCGAGATCATCGACGGCATGCAGATGGATCTCGATCAGTCGCGCTACGCCGACTTCAAAGAGTTGCAACTGTATTGCCACCGTGCCGCCGGCGTTGTCGGCCTGCTGGCGGCCGAGATTTTCGGCTATCAGGATCGGCATACCGAAAAATATGCCCACACCCTCGGGCTGGCATTCCAACTCACCAACATCATCCGCGACGTCGGCGAAGATGCCCGCCGCGACCGCATCTATCTGCCGCAGGACGAACTCGCAAAATTCGGTGTGACCTCCAGCGACATCCTGCACAGCCGCCACAGCGAAGCCTTCGTTGCGCTGATGCGCTTCCAGACCGAACGCGCCCGCGAACACTACGCACGCGCCTTCGCCCAGTTGCCCGCCACCGACCGCAAGGCACAGCGCGCCGGACTCATCATGGCAGCAATCTATCAACGCCTGCTCGACGAAATCGAGCGCGACAACTTCCTCGTCCTTGACCGGCGCACCTCGCTGACGCCACGGATCAAACTTTGGCTCACCCTGAAGACATGGCTGGCAGCGTAGCCGTCATTGGCGGAGGCTACGCCGGCATGGCAGCAGCTGTTGAACTCGCCAGTGCCGGCATCAAGGTGGATGTTTTCGAGGCCTCGCGCACACTGGGCGGACGCGCCCGCGCCATCGAACTCGACGGGCTGACGGTCGACAACGGCGCACACATCCTCGTCGGTGCCTACCGCGAAACTTTGCGGCTGATGGAAAAAGTCGGTTCTGGCAGGACGGCACTGAAACGCCACCCGTTGCATCTCGAATTCCCCGGCCACATGAAACTGGCCGCACCGAATCTGCCTGCGCCACTGCACCTGGCCTGGGCCCTGCTCACGGCGCGCGGCCTGAGCCTTGCCGAGAAGTTCGCCGCCATCGGCTTCATGCGCGCGCAGCAGGTGCGCAACTTCCGCCTGCCTGCCGACACTTCTGCCGCCGAGTTGATCGCCGCTCAACCCGAACGGGTGCGCCGCTTCCTCTGGGAACCGCTGTGCCTTGCCGCCCTCAACACGCCCGTGGCCATCGCCTCGGCGCAGGTCTTTCTCAACGTGTTGCGCGACAGTCTCGCCGCTGACCGTTCCGCCTCCGACCTGCTGCTGCCGGCCACCGATTTCTCGCAGTTGTTCCCCGAACCGGCGGCGCGTTACATTGAGGCACAAGGCGGGCGCGTGCTGCGCTCCACCCGCATCACAAATATTGCAAAAGTCGGCTCTGGCTGGACGGCAAATGAACATGGTCCTTATGACCACATCGTGCTGGCGACCGCGCCCTATCACCTGCCGCGCCTGCTCGCCCTCCACCCCGAATTTGCCGCGCTCTGCGAGCAACTTAACGCACTGCACTGGCAACCTATTGTCACGACCTATCTCGCCGACCCGCCGGCAGTGCACCTGCCCTTCGCCATGGCGGGTATGGATGTAACAGGGGGCGGCTACGCCCAATGGCTGTTCGACCGAGGCGCACTGTGCGACCAGCACGGCCTCATCGCCGCCGTGATCAGCGGCGACGGCCCGTATCAGGCGCTGAACCATACCGAGTTGGCCGCTGCCATCCATGCCGAAATTGCCCGCATCATTCCCGGCCTGCCGGCGCCGCTGCGCACCTGGGTAATCGAAGAAAAGCGCGCTACCTTCGCCTGCACGCCGAATCTCGCTCGCCCACCCACGGCAACCGCCTTCCCGAATGTCTGGCTGGCGGGGGATTACGTGGCAGGTGACTATCCAGCCACGCTGGAAGGTGCGGTGAGGAGCGGTGTGGCCGCCGCCATGTCAATCCGGCGCGACTAAGCCAGCCAAGGCTAAAAGTCGGCGCTGGCGGGACGGCGATCAGGGCAAAACCGGGGATCCTCTGCGTGCGATTGCCGACTTAGCCGCTGAAATGCAGGCCGCGCGGACGCCCAAGGGGGGAGCGGTGGATTCGTCTGACCAAAAGAAACAGCGCGGCGCGAACCTCCCCCGGGCGGCGGCCGAGAGGCAACTTGCGCAGGCGGCGACGTACCACGCCTGGTCGATACACACCCCTGATACACTCACAGATTGATGGGTACATCAACACAGGTTGACAGCATAATCAAGCTCAATCGAATGAATAACAGAAGGCGACTTATCTGCCTCAAGAATAGCAGTTCCGAGAAAACTTCTTTGATACAAAGAAACCGTGCAGCCAGAAGATTACAAAACAGGTTCCAACGATTTTGCGCCACCACCTTTATCTCATTTTCATAGGGTGAGACTGAGGGTGTCGGCATGGGGATTAAAGAAGCTGCTCACCCACTTTCCGGGTGACACCAATATGCTGTCCAATTTGGGAACCGTAGAATTACTCTTGGGCCATCCTGAAGAAGCTGTTCGACTCTTTCAATTATCGCTGGGCATTGCTGCGGATCAACCCGATACCCACCTTACGCTTGGGTCTGTCTTGGAGAAACTGGGGCGGGAGAAGGAGGCGCTGAAATGTTACAGCCAAGCCATCGCCCATCGTTCTGGTTTTGATGAGGCAATGAATCGTCGGGACGCTTTAGTTCAACGGCTGACTCATAGCCGTCCTGACAAGACATCAAGCCAGCCAACAACAAAGAAATCTGAAGGGGCCGAGAGTCACTACAAGAGAGCGCAAGAGTTCATTCGGTCAGGAAGAATTACCGAAGCACTCGCTAGTCTTGACCGTGCGATTTCCCTGAAACCAGACTCTCCAAATATCCACTTTACTCGCGGAGTATTGTTGAAGGATCTAAGTCAGCTGCAAGAAGCACTTGCTAGTCTCGATAGCTCGATCACGGCGGACCCAACCAATGCACAGGCTTACAACGTTCAAGGTGTCGTTCTTCTTAATCTATGCAGGCATGAGGACGCTTTAACAAGCTTTGAAAGTGCTATTGCATTAAAGTCAGACTACGCAGATGCATACACGAATCGAGGTATTGCTCTTAACCGGTTGAACAGGCCAGAAGAATCACTAGCGAGCATTGAGCAGGGCATCGCATTAGATCCCGACTCGGCTCCCGCACACAACACCTACGGAATTTTTCTAAGCGAATCAGGTCGGGCGACAGATGCTGTTCCCCATTTTGAAAAGGCACTCGCTATTAATCCGGATTACGTTGCCGCTCGTTGGGCGTTGGCTTTTTCACATATTCCTGACGTTTACTCCATAGATCAAGATCCACGGCAACTCAGAACAGCCTTTTCCGAACAGTTAGATGACCTTGGCAATTGGTTTAGTAGTTCAAAGAGAATGGAGGAAGGCCACATAGCCGTCGGTCGCAATATGCCTTTTTTCTTGTCCTATCAGGAGGAAGACAATAAGGCTTTGCTTTCTCGCCATGGCGCGCTGTGCGCCAAAGTAATGTCTCATTGGCAATCAGTAGTGTCCCAACGTTAATCGAACAAGATCAACTGGTTGGGGTTTTTCAGTAGATCTGATGAGGGTGGAATGCGAGCAAGTAGCTGATCCAGCGGGGTTCTCTCGAACATGGTCAGGCTCAGGATTTGTAGGATTTC
>CAIYZZ010000138.1 GCA_903930805.1 uncultured Rhodocyclaceae bacterium
ACGACGTGACTGAATTTGATGACGATCGGTTGCTGGGCCAGTGCCGCCAGAGAAAATGTTGCGGCGGCAAGACCGATGACAAGCGTGCGAACTTTCATGGAACCCCTCCTTCGTTATTATCTGCGTATGGACATCAGCGTGGCCGCGATTATCTCTATTCAGGCCGACATCGCCATTGTGGATTTCCGCAAGCCCCGTCCGCAACCCGTTTAGAATGCCGCCTGCTCCACGCTCCCCAACAGCTCCACACCATACCCGATGACCGACTCGTCCGTTATTGCCGCTGCGAATCTGGCTCGCCGAGCTACCCTCGCCGCTTTGCTGTGTGCGACTGTGCTCCTCGGTGGCTGCGCAAGCTCTGGCAGCGCGGCATCCTCTCCTGCCCCGACAACACCCCGCACCACTGCAACGGACGACCGACCGGCCGAGGCGACTGCCCCGCCCGCAGCTTTTGTTCCGCAAACCACCACACACCAGGCGCCCGTAGCGCCACTGCCCAAGTTTGTGGCATCACCCCTACCGGTAGTTAGCACGCCTCTTATCCCCGTCACCATTGACCTCACCGTCCCACCCGACGATCTCTGGCAGCGCATCCGGAATGGCTTCGGCATGCCCGACCTGCACGTGCCCCAGGTCGCCGACCGTCAATCCTGGTATCTCAACCGTCCGGATATGACGCGACACATCTTTGAACGCGGGCGACGCTACCTCTATCACATCGTCGACGAGCTGGAAAAACGCGGCATGCCCACCGAGATTGCTCTGTTGCCGATGGTTGAAAGTGCTTTCAATCCCCTCGCCTTATCCAGCGCACGCGCCATGGGCATGTGGCAGTTCATCCCTTCCACGGGCAAAACCTACAAGCTGGATCAGAACTGGTGGGTCGACGAACGACGCGACATCATCGCCTCGACCGATGCGGCGCTTGATTACCTGCAAACCATTTATGAAATGCACGGCGATTGGCATCTGGCGCTGGCCTCTTACAACTGGGGAGAACACGCCGTAGCGCGCGCCATTGCAAAAAACACGGCCAAGGGCTTGCCCACCGATTACGCCAGTCTGACGATGCCCAACGAAACACGCTACTACGTACCTAAACTGCAGGCACTGAAGAATATCGTCGCCCAACCGGAATTGTTCGGCATCCACCTCGCGCCGATTCCCAACCAGCCGTATTTCGAAACCGTGATGAAGTCGGAGCGCATGGACGTCGCCATCGCCGCGCGCCTCGCGGAAATACCCCTCGAAGAGTTCATTGCGCTCAACCCGGCTTACCACCGACCGGTGATGAATAGCCACCAGGCCGGACCGCTGGTGCTGCCAGTCGGCAAGATTGGCACATTCCAGGCCAACCTCGAACGCTACGCAGCGCAGGATATTCCGCTCTCGAACTGGCAAACCCATCAAATGAAGCGCGGCGATACCCTCGAAAAGATCGCTGCCCAGTACGGCATCGGTGCTGCTCAGCTCAAGCAGATCAATGGCATCACACCGCGCGTAAAAGTTGGGCAGGGCTTCAACCTGCTCGTGCCACGACCGGGGAGTTCGTCCGGTCATAACCTGCTGGCCCACACTCTGCCGCAACAGCAACCTGAAAAAACTGCCGTCGCAAAAAGCACCCAGGGAACAAAAGTACAAGGCACCAAAAAAGCCGTTTCAGGCACCAAAAAAGCACCCGTCAAGCCTGAAGTCAAAGCGACAAAAACCTCAGTCAAGCCAGCCCCGAAGAAACCCGTCAAGCCGCAGGCAAAAAAACACTGACCTGACTTCAGGCAGCGAAGAAACAGCATGCGGCATGTGTCGCCGACAGCGCCACCGCCTCGGGATAAGCCTCGCGACAACGTGCCTGTGCCTGCGGGCAGCGCGGATGAAAGTGACAGCCCGGCGGCGGGTTCGCCGGTGATGGTGGATCGCCCGCCACGCGCAAATATTCATTGCCGCCCTCGACCTTCGGCACCGCTGCCAAAAGCGCCTGCGTATAGGGATGGCGCGCGCCACGCAACACCTCATCCACCGTGCCGCGCTCGACGATACGACCGAGGTACATCACCGCCACTTCTTGCGCCAGATAATCGACGACCGCGATGTTGTGGGTAATGAATAGGTAGGCGAGCCCGAGCTCCGCCTGCAACTCACTGAGTAGGTTCAGAATCTGTGCTTGCACCGACACATCCAGCGCACTGGTCGGTTCATCGCAGATCAACAACTGCGGGCGCACTGCGAGCGCACGGGCGATGGCGATACGCTGGCGCTGACCGCCCGAGAATTCGTGCGGATAACGCTTGGCCATTTCGGCCGACAGGCCAACCTGTTGCAGCAATTCATCCACCCGCGCCGTCGGCTTGCCTTCCACGATGATCTCTTCGATGCGCAGGCGCGGGTTGAGCGAACCGAAGGGATCCTGAAACACCATCTGCATGGCAGCAGGGACCAGCCCCGACAACAATGCCCCATGCAATTTCACGGTACCGCTGGTTGGCACTTGCAGGCCAAGAATGGCCTTGCCCACCGTCGTCTTGCCGCAGCCAGACTCGCCCACCAGCGCCAGCGTACGCCCCGTTTGCACACGCAGCGAAACACCATCAACCGCCAAAACATGGCCAGCCGCGCGTTGCAGCACGCCGCGCCGGATTGGGAAATGCACCTTGAGATCATCCACCTCAAGTAACGCGACGGCCGTACTGAGGGACGCATCGACTGACGCCGTCCCGCCAGCGCCGACTTTTTGGGTCGGCAACCCGTCCAGATGGCAGCGCACTGCATGGCCCGACGCATATTCGCGCCAAGGCGGCACCTGCTGGCGACAGACCGGCAACGCTTCACCGCAGCGTTCGGCGAAACGGCAGCCGGCGAACTGCGTCCCCAGCGGCGGCACGCTGCCGGGAATCGTCAAAAGTCGGCGCTGGCGGGACGCCGCATTTGGCAAGGCAGCGAACAGACGGCGTGCATACGGATGCCCCGGCGCGGCGAAGAAGGCCGCGCGCGGCGCCACCTCGACCAGTTGGCCGGCATACATCACGCCGATGCGGTCCGCCATCTGCGCCACCACACCGAGGTCGTGGCTGATCAGCAGCATCGCCATCTGCCGCTGCCGGCGCAAGCCATCGAGCAGATCGAGCACCTGCGCCTGGATGGTGACATCCAGCGCCGTGGTCGGCTCGTCAGCGATCAGCAGTTCCGGCTCGCCCGCCAGCGCCATCGCGATCATCGCGCGCTGCTTCATTCCGCCGGACATCTGGAAGGGATACTCGGTCGCCCGCCTTGCCGGATCGGGGATGCCGACTGATGCGAGCAAGTCCACTACCCGCGCGCTTGCACCCGTACCCGTGTGCAAGTGCAAGGCTTCATCAATCTGCGCACCTACCGTCATCACCGGATTGAGGCTGGAACCTGGCTCCTGAAAGATCATGCCGATCTTGCCACCACGTACGCTGCGCATCGCGGCTTCAGGCAAGGCACACAGGTTACTGCTGGCGAAATGCACGCTGCCACTTGCGATACGCGCCGCCAGCGGGAGCAGGCGCATCAGCGCCAGCGCCGTCATCGACTTGCCGCAACCGGACTCGCCCAACAGCGCAAAGGTCTCTCCAGCGGCAATGTCGAACGACACGCCATCGACTGGACGTGCCTGGTCGATAGTTACAGCGAGATCACGTATTTGCAACAGGGGCATTGTGGTGCGCTAATCATTAATGCGCCAAGGTGTAATTCTTTGAGTATGATTCGCTTGAAGCTGTGAGTGAAACTCGGCCCCGCGCCGTGTGAACCTTCGGGGTTCCTATACTCATGGCTTTTTCCTTTTCTGCTTTCCGAAACGAGTCTCAACGGTCAGGTGCCGCTGTGCGTTGAAGAACGTGCCATGGTCGGGGCCGAAATGCAGGTCGTGGATTTCGCCGACCTGCGACCAGAGCAATTTCAGAAAGCGTTCCTCGTGTTTCGGCAGGCCGGTCTCCGGGGCATTGCGCGGTTCGTAAAAACGCTGTACCGCCCAAAGAAAGTAATCCACGGCTTGCAGGCAGGGGTCGCTCTTCGGCGTCGATACACGAATACGCCAGACGTCCTCGCCACCACGGGCGAAACCATACTTGGCCGTGAAGTCGCGCTCGGCGTGGTCGAGGGCAGCGCGCAGCGCCTCGTTGCGGTCACTTTGTCCGCGCCGCGCGATACAGACTTCATAAATGTCCGCCAAGCGGTGAAATTTGCCGAACAGCGAGCGCATCAGACCGTCATACAGTTCATTGTGCTGGTAGCGGTAGTCCGGCTCTGTCTGATTGCGCCGCAGCACATCCTGAACGACCTGTTCCTTGTCGCAGACGACAGCATGAAAGCGCAGCGCGGCGCCTTCTGCCACCAGCAACTTGAAGACCTCGTAACGCACTTCGGGCACATCGTCCTTGGCGTGGAACATCACCGCGGTCTTGTCCCGGGCGGGATCGAAGGACGGCACATTCGCGAAGTAGGGGTTGGCTAGCAGCGAATGCCGCAGGTCGGTCAGGCGATGCCCCAGCCCGACCGGGTCATCCACTTCGAGTTTGCCCAGAATGAAGAAGCGCGAACAGCCAAGTGTGCCGACAATGGTACGCCGGCGATTGGCGAACAGGGTCGGATCGCCGGCCTCGTCGACAAAAATTTGCAGAGCATCGTTGGCGGGATTCAGCATTTGGCCTTGGCGCAGAACTCGGCGAAAGGTGATTCCAGACGTCCCGGTCCATCGAGAAAATAGCTGGCTACATCCGGTTGAAATGGCTGAGTGCGCCATTCGTCGTACCGGCTCCGTAGATCAGCCTGTTTCAAATTCCCGTGACGAGACAATTCAAGACTGTCTTGCACTCGGGCCTTCAGATCATCGAGGCGGTTCTGCCGGGTTTCCTGCAAGGCGTCGCGGTCGAGGGTAAGGATTTCGATGGTCTTGGCGGCGCGTGGGTCCACGTCGTTCAGGTCAGGTCGCCAGCGTGCCGTTAAGTTGCCGAACTCATCGATGAAGAAAAAAGACCAGACGTCTTCTTCCAGCGGGTTGATGATCCGCTCGCCCGGTTCGGTCTCTGGTGGAAAACGACCACCCTTGTTCATGTTGCAGATGCTGCAAGCCCAAAGAAAGTTCTCCCACTTCATCACCTCCAACGGGAAGATAGCTTTGGGGCGGAAGTGTTCCACCTGGGACGCCTCACTACCGCTGCAAAGCATGCAGCGCTGCCCCACACCGCTCATTGCCCCAAGGCTATCTACGACGGGTTTGAACCACTTCGCCTTGCGGGCATTCCCATAACGCCGCTCTGCCTCATCTTTGGGATTCTCCGCGTCAGCAATAGCCTTTGATTCCTTTTCCAGTTTCTTGCAGGTCGCTGGGGGTAACTCGGCCCGAGCCGGAAGTCGGCGCATCAGATGGCCTCCGGCTCACGCTCGAAGGCAAGCGTCATCTGCTGGCGCAGGCGCTCAAATTCCTTGTTTTCGACCTTTGATAACGGCACCCCAGCTTTGCTTTTCGCGTTCAGTCGCTTCCAGCGCTCGATTTGCTGGTTAGCCCAGTAGCCACGCCCGTCTTTAAGACCAAATGCGCTCCCGAGCAGAACTTTTAGGGCGTTGCCCAACCGCAGTTTCTCGAATTCGTCCGGATCGAGCGGACGTGGCTCCCGATTCAAGTCGCTTTGAGAGGGCAACACAAATACACCGTTAGGGTCGGCAGCCTGTGCCACTAGCGGGCTATGGGTTGTTACCAGAAACTGCACATTGGGAAAATGTCGTTTAAGCCATTCAGGGATATCCCGCTGCCAA
>CAIYZZ010000139.1 GCA_903930805.1 uncultured Rhodocyclaceae bacterium
ACTTGTCACGAGAAAGACCGTAATCGGACGCATTGGACGGGCAGTCAGCACGACACGCAAGATGTCGCCTGTAACTCCTGCCACAAAGTGCATGCCAAGGTCGACAAGGTGAGGGCTAAGGCTACACAGGCGGAAGTCTGTTACACCTGCCACAAGAACGAGCGTGCGCAGAGCCACAAGTTCTCGACGCACCCGATCGGGACCGGGAAAATTGTCTGCTCAAGCTGCCACAATCTTCATGGTTCGGCTGGTCCTAAACTGGTGAAGGGGAACACGGTCAACGAGACCTGCCATACCTGCCATGCCGACAAGCGCGGACCCTTCCTTTGGGAGCATCAGCCTGTTTCGGAAGATTGCATGACCTGCCATACGCCGCATGGTTCGAATATTGGGCCTTTGCTCAAGTCCCGTCCGCCGGTGTTGTGTGATGAATGCCACGATGGCCCGCACCAGAGTGCTGGTATTGTTGGTCGGAACGTGGCTGGCAAGCTCGCGAACCCCCTCACGACTACAGGTAGTGGTACTGGCGGACGCGGTTGTATGAACTGCCACGTTATGGTCCATGGCTCGAACAGCCCGGCTGGCGGTCAGTTCCTCCGCTAAATGAAAATCAAGAAATTGGAGAATGTCATGAAAGCTCCTTACGGAAAAATGAAGATGGGTGTTCTGGCAGCCGCAGTACAAGGCGCACTGCTAGCAATGTGTGCGGTGTCGTCAGCTCACGCAGAGGAACCTGATTTAGCTGCACTTACCAAGCCGGACAACTACGTCGAAGTCGGGGTGGCAGTTACCGACAGCAAGTCTAATAAGTTCGGCGAGTACACGGGTATGAATGACGATGGAGCTCACCTTATCGGTAACTTCAGCGTCAAGGGTGGCGATGGTTACGGTCCAGGAGAGGGCACGAGGCGTTGGTCGGTCGATGGATCGAATCTTGGTCTGGACTCACGCGAGTTGAATGGAAGTATCGGCGACCAGGGTAAGTGGAACGTAGGTATTGGCTACGATGAACTGCAGCACAACACCACGACGGGTTATCAGACGCCTTATCAGGGCGCCGTAGGGGGAAGTAATTTCACTTTGCCTACCGCGTTTGGTAACACGGCCAATACAACTGCACTGACTCCTACACAAAGTGCACTTTTCCAAACCACGGATGTGAATAACGTGAGGAGGAACACATCCTTCAACGCGGGCTATACGTTCAGTCCGCAGTGGCGTGTTACGTTTGACTACAACAATCTCGAGCAGTCCGGCGCGAAATTGATGGCATTTTCGACTGACGGAATGGTTGTCACCAATGCTAACAAAGAGAAGCCGGCAATTCTGCCCAATCCGACGGACTACACTACGGATACGTACAATGTTGCGCTTGACTGGACCGGCGAGCATGGGCATCTGACGGGCGCCTACTATGCGTCCATCTTCAAAGACCGTAACGACGTCGTAAAATTTGCGAACTTTTTCGGGAACAACACGACAGACTGGATGAGTACGGCTCCCCAAAACGAGTTGCACCAGTTCAACCTTTCGGGTGGCTATCGCTTCTCCCCGGAAACCAAGTTGACCGGCGGATATTCTTACGGACGCAATACTCAGGATGCTAACTATGTGTACAACGTTCTGGATACCGTGGCAGGGAATCCGTTCCCGCGGAACGCTCTGAATGGTCTTGTTGTAACGACGCATGGGGATGCGAAACTCGTCAATCAGACCACGAAGGATCTGAAGCTGTCCGCGAGTGTTGTTTACAACAAGCGGGACAATCGTACTGATTCGAACTCTTACGAATATAACCATATTGGTGTTGGGGTATACGATCTTGCCAATATTGCCTATACCTTCGAGAAGACGGCGTATGAGTTGGCCGGCGATTATCGTTTAGGTAAAAACAACACCATCCGCTTCGCCTACAATTACGACGAGACAAAGCGTTCATGCGATCGTGCAGCTAACGCCGATTTCCCGATACCTAATAACTGTTTGTGGGATACCAAGACTACGGATAACAAGTTCTCGCTGGGCTACAGGCTGAAGGCAACTGAAGCGGTGAACCTGAGTGTTGGATATGTCTACAGTGACCGTAACACGGACTACAAACAAGGCGCAATGGTTAATGTGGACAACACTGCTGGTTCGACAGACCCGCTTACTGGCGTTAAGATTGCCACTGCCTTTGGCTTGAACGGTGGCGACTACCCTGGGTTCCATCCGCTTTACGATGCATCCAGGAATGAGCATCTCTTTAAAGTTGGGGTGAATTGGGATGCGACCGATAAGCTGTCTTTTGGCGTTAATGGCCGCTATGCCGATGACAACTATACCGGAGACCAGTATGGTGCTCAGGATGGAAAATCCTGGAATATCAACCTTGATGCCGCCTACAGATATGCTGACGAAGGCTCGGTCTTTGCCTACATCTCACAAGATTACAAGGACCGCTATATCAAGCACCTCACCCAGTCGACTACCGCAGCATATGTTTGGGGTGATCAGCTTAAGGATGATGGCGTCACTATTGGCCTTGGCTTCAAGCAGGGTGGTTTGATGGGTGGGAAGCTTGATCTCAAGGGCGACTTTACCTACTCTGATGCCAAGTCCAGTTACTCCGGTGACTACCTGGCCTGGATTGTCGGAACCACAACCGCCACCTCTTGTGCCTTGGCCACCAACCTGACATGCGGTTCTGCACCTGACATTAAGAACAAGCTGACCCAGATCAAGTTGTCGGGTACCTACAAGGTTGATAAGCAGAGCAAAGTCGCGCTTGGATATATATATCAGAGGCTTTCGAGTGACGACTACTACTACAACGCATATCAGACTGGCTATACAGCTACCTCGGTATTGCCGACGAACCAAAAGTCGGGTAGCTATGACGTCAATGTAATTGCAGCTAGCTACATCTACAGCTTCAAGTAATCTTGGCTGTATGAGTTGAAATTAAAAGGGGGCGGAGATTTTCGCCCCCTTTTTCTTTAATACAGAAACACAGTAAGTCGATAGGAACTAATGAAAATGAAGCGTTTTTCAACGGCCGCAACTGCGGTTTTGTTTTTTTGGGTTTTCCTGCTTTGGCAAGCTCCCGCTATCGCCGCGGCGGCCAAGCTCGACACCGCCACCTGTCAGACCTGCCACGACGCCAAGAAGCCGAAGATTGAAGTCCCCGCTGCCGATGGTGAGAAGCGCGCTCTGCTGGCCATTGATGCCGCTAAATACACCAAGAGCGTGCACGCCAAGATGGAGTGCGTCGCCTGCCACAAAGAAATCACCGACAACACCGCTCCGCACAAGAAAGTCGCCGATGCGCCGAAGGCCGAATGCGCCCAATGCCACCTCGACCTCTGGGAAGCCGCCAAGAAAGACAACAAGACCGCTGAAGCCCCCCGGATGGGAATCGTCGCCGACAACGTCGCCGCCTACAAGAACTCCTTCCATGCCCGGCAGAACAAGGACGAACCGACCAAGCTGAACGCTATCTGCAGCGATTGCCACAACGTGCATACCTTTGACGTGCCCCCGCGCGGCACGGCCGAACGCAAGGAATGGCATCTCGCTGTCCCCAACATCTGCGGCAAATGCCATGAAGAGCACCTTGAAGACTGGACTGGGTCGATCCACGGCAAGGAAGCCACCGAGAACCACAACCTGAAGACGGCCGTCTGTTCCGACTGCCACACCACCCACGATATCGCCGGCAGCTCATCCGACAAGGCCAAGCTCTCGATTACCGCCAGTTGCGGTAATTGCCACAAGGAACAGTACAACTCGTACAAGGCCTCCTACCACGGCCAGGTGAACACCCTGGGCTACGCCTACACCGCCAAGTGCTTTGACTGCCACGGCAGCCACGCCATCCAGCCGTCAAAGGATCCGGCGGCGAGGATGAACGAGAAGAACCGGCTGAAGACCTGCCAGAAGTGCCACAGCGGCAAGAAAGATCTGCCACTGGCGAGCGCCGGATTCCTCAGTTTCAGCCCGCATGGCAACAGCCACGACTTTGCCAAGTACCCGGAAATCTGGCTCACCACGAAAGCCATGATCGGGCTGCTGATCGGCGTATTCGCCTTCTTCTGGTTGCATTCGGGCCTCTGGTGGTATCGCGAATATGCGGATCGCAAGGCACACAAGCCCCACTGGCATATTCGTACCCATGACTTGCCGTCTGATCTGAAGATCGAAGAGCGGCGGACGGAGACCGCTGCCAAGCATGTACGGCGCTTCGGCCCGATGTG
>CAIYZZ010000140.1 GCA_903930805.1 uncultured Rhodocyclaceae bacterium
AGGTCTTTTCTACCGGGTGTTGATGTATTTCGAGACGCGGGGCGGGTGGCAGCCAGCCGGCATTCAGGACTTCGTCGACGAAAGCACCGAACTCCTCGGCAGCGGCCTCCGGATCGTTCAGCTTGCTAGTTTTACCTGTGCTCATGTCCATCACAATCACCATGGTGAAGTCTCCCCGCTGAATCGCAGCGATGTGTTCACCTTAACGACGCAGACTGAAAAAAGTTGAAAGGCCCGCTTATTTTTCAGACAACAGTGGTTGGGTGTGGTTCGTGCGCCACGGCGCCACCTTGACCAACAGCGCCATTCCCGGCAAGGCAAGCAATACGCATAGAAGAAAGAAGGACATCCAGCCCATCCATTCGATCAGCCACCCGGTGGTGGCGTTGACAAAAGTGCGTGGTACGGCGGCGAGGCTGGAAAACAGGGCGTATTGCGTAGCCGTGTAGAGTGGGTGGGTGGTACGGGCAATGAAAGCAACGAAGGCTACCGTACCCAGCCCAACACCGAGCGCTTCAAAACCGATCACTATTGCCAACCGGGCCAGCGCTGGCGCATCGATGTTCGTTTGCGGCCCCAGCCCTGCCAGCCAGGCGAAGCCGAAGATCGACACCACCTGCACGACGCCGAACAGCCACAACGCGCGGTTGATACCGAGATTGACCATCCACAGACCACCGAGCAGCCCACCGATTACCGCCGGCCACAACCCGGCATGCTTGGCCACCAGCCCGATATCTGACTTGGCGTAACCCATGTCCAGGTAGAAGGGTGTGGCGAGAGCGGTACACATCGAATCGCCAAGTTTATAGAGAAAGATGAAGGCGAGGATCAGCAGCGCTTCACGCAGGCCGGCGCGGCCGATGAATTCGTGGAAGGGTTCGACCACCGCCTCACGCAGGGTTTTCGGCGCACTGCCGGCAATGACAGGCTCCTTGATCAGCAGTGCCAGGGCCATGCCCGGTAGCATGAACAGGGCAGTTATCAGAAAGACCATGTCCCAGGGCAAGCGGTCGGCAAGAATCAGCGACAGCGAACCGGGTATCAGCCCGGCGATTCGATAGGCATTCACATGCACCGAGTTGCCCAACCCGAGTTCATGGTCGGCAAGCAGTTCGCGACGGTAGGCATCGAGCGCGATATCGGCCGTGGCCGAGAGGAAAGCCAGAAAAACCGCCAGCCAGACGATGGTACCCATATCCGTCGCCGGTGACAGGCGACCAAGCAGGGCAATGATGATCATGAGCGCAACTTGGGTCAGCAGGATCCAGCCACGCCGCCGCCCCAATGACAATATGGGCAAGGCAAAGCGATCGAGCAAGGGCGACCAGAGGAATTTCCAGGTGTAGGGAAACTGGATTAGCGCGAACAGGCCGATGGCCTTGAGGCTGACGCCTTCGGTGCGCAGCCAAGCAGGCACCAGATTGAGCAGCAGATATAACGGCATGCCGGAAGCGAAGCCGGTAAACACGCAGATCAGCATGCGACGAGTAAAGAGGGCGGCAAGCCAGAGGGGCATGGATGGGGTAGTGGCTACGAGGAAATTGAAGGTGCGGGGCATCCTAGCATCGGGGGATTGGCACTGATTCATAATGGCGGCTGTCGAACTGCCACCTTTTCGAATGTATTCCACCTTTCCCATCCGATATGTCGATCCGGTGTTCCGCCCGCCGAGCGAAGCTGATTCACTGATCCTGCCCGTCACCGACGGTTGCTCGTGGAACCATTGCACGTTCTGCGAGATGTACTCGGACCCACAGAAGAAATTTCGGGCACGGGACGCGGATGAGGTGTTGGGGAGCATCCGCCGTTGCGGCGAACGCTTCGGGGCAGAGATACGCCGGGTCTTTCTTGCCGATGGTGATGCGCTGGTGCTGCCTACGCGCCGGCTACTGACGATCCTCGCGGCCATTCGCACGCATCTACCTGGGGTAAGGCGCATTTCCAGCTACTGCCTGCCGCGCAACCTGCGCAAGAAATCTGTCGAAGAACTCCGGGAGCTGGCCGCTGCCGGCCTCAAGATTGTCTATGTCGGGGCTGAATCCGGCGACGACAAAGTACTCGTCAGCGTCAACAAGGGCGAAACTTTCGCGACCACCTGTGACGCGCTGCTGAAACTCGGCGCGTCCGGCATCAGCCGCTCCGTGATGATCCTCAATGGTCTCGGCGGCCGCACACTCTGGCAGCAGCATGCCGAAAATTCCGCACGCCTCATCAATGCCACTCAACCCGAATACCTGGCGACATTAGTGGTCAGTTTCCCGAAAGGGGAAGATCGTTTACGCGCCGGTTTCGCGGGTTGGGAGCCGCTGTCGCAAAGGGAGTTGTTCGTCGAGATGGAGTGCTTTCTCGCCGGGTTGGAACTCGAACGCACGGTGTTTCGCAGTGACCATGCATCAAACTGGCTCATCCTCAAAGGTACGCTTGGCGCTGACAAGGCCCGACTGCTCGATCAGATACGCACCGCAATTGCGCATCCGCAAACCGCCCCGCTACGGCCAGCCTGGGCCAGGGGCTTGTAAGCGCGGTAGAATGATCGCCGCTCATATCGCGCGCCCGTAGCTCAGCTGGATAGAGTACTGCCCTCCGAAGGCAGGGGTCGAACGTTCGAATCGTTTCGGGCGCGCCAGTACCACCAGTACCACTTGACGTGATTGATGCATGTTTCTGAAAGTATCCTGCTCGGTCGAAAGAGGGACGACCCAAGCGAAAATGTAACGAGGGGACATAGATGAACAAAAAACTTCAGCGCCTGCTTGCCTTGACTGGCCTGATCGCATTGACACCGGCAACGGTCATGGCCATGGGCGGTCGTCCGAAGGATTCCGACGTAGAAGCGGTGAATATGCGCATTCAGCCGGTGGCCAATGTGAAGCTGGCACCTGTTGCAACTGGCGGCAGCACCGCTGTGGGCAACCGTTCCGGTGAGGATCTTTACAAGGCAATTTGCGTTGCATGTCATGAAGCTGGCGTTGCGGGTTCGCCCAAAATAGGTGACAAGGCGGCCTGGGCGCCACGTATCGGTGTCGGTCTCGACGTACTAGTGAAAACAGCCAAGGCCGGCAAAAATGCCATGCCACCCAAGGGCGGTTCCGATGCCACCGATGAAGAGCTGGCCCGCGCCATCATTTTTATGACGAACAAATCCGGTGCAAACTTCAAGGAGCCGGTGGCTGGCGGCAAACCGGCGGCAAGCGATAAAAATCCCGAGGAAATTGCCAAGGCGACCTGCTTCAAGTGCCATGAAACCGGAGATAAGGGGGCGCCGAAACTCTCCGACAAGGCGGCATGGCGTCAGCGTGGCTCCAAGGGTCTGGATGCAGTGACCAAGACGGTCATCCGCGGCCACGGCAACATGCCGGCACGCGGCGGGTTGGCGGAGTTGACCGACAATGAAC
>CAIYZZ010000141.1 GCA_903930805.1 uncultured Rhodocyclaceae bacterium
GATCACCGGTGCCGGCCAGGTTTGCAGGAACAGCGCGGGGTCGGACTGCGCCAGCGTGCGGGCGTCCAGATCGTCCAGCGTCACATAGCGGCGTGGCGCATTCGGGGTGTCTTGGGCGCACATCTCCAACAAAGTCGTCTTGCCCACCTGACGCGGGCCGGTGACCATCAACACAGGAAAGCTGGCGCTGACGGTGTGGATAATCCGTGCAAGGGTGCGGGGGTACATGATTGTCGTGTATTGTGGAATTAAATTCCAATATACACGATGCCTTAACCGATCGCCACATCAATATGTAGCAAACACAACAAACTCTCCGCTGGCCATTACCCGATAAAACAACGAGTTGCATCTTCTGCCTCATGGCACGGGGCTTGCAAACCCTGAGGGCAACTCCTAACGGTTCCCATCATGGCCAAGCACTTCACCATCAACGACACCACGCTGCGCGACGGCGAACAGTCGGCCGGCGTGGCCTTCTCGCTCGCCGAGAAGTTGGCCATCGCGCAGGGGCTCGCGGCCATCGGCGTGCCCGAACTGGAAGTCGGCATCCCGGCGATGGGTGCGACGGAGCGCGAGAGCATCCGCGCCGTCGCGCTGCTTGGCTTGCCGAGTCGACTGATGGTCTGGAGCCGCATGGTGGAAAGCGACATCGCTGCCTGTGCCAACCTTGGCGTGCAGCTGATCGACATTTCCGTGCCGTCCTCCGATCAGCATCTTGCCTACAAGCTGCGGCGCGAGCGCGGCTGGTTGCTGGGAGCATTGCCTGGCTTTGTCGCGCAGGCGCAGGATCTTGGACTTGAAGTCGGTATCGGCTGCGAAGACGCTTCGCGGGCGGATATCAATTTCCTGCTGCAGATTGCCGAGGTTGCGGCCAAAGCCGGCGCGGTTCGGCTGCGTTTCGCCGATACGCTCGGCGTGATGGAACCCTTTGGTGTTTTGAAGGCGATCCGCCGGCTGGTGAAGAACAGCGGCCTTGCCATCGAAATGCACGCCCACGATGACCTGGGACTGGCTACCGCCAACACGCTGGCCGCCATCCGTGCCGGTGCGACGCATGTGAATACCACGGTGAACGGACTCGGCGAACGCGCCGGCAATGCGCCGCTCGAAGAGATCGTGCTGGGTGCAGAGAAGTTGCTCGGTTGTACCAGTGGCGTCAATCTGCGCGGCTTCCCTGCCTTGTCGCAGTGTGTTGCCAGCGCCGCCAATCGCCCCGTGTCCTGGCAGAAAAGCGTGGTCGGCGCGGGTGCCTTTACCCACGAGGCGGGTATCCACGTCGACGGTCTGCTCAAGGACCCGCGCAACTATCAAGGTTTTGATCCGGCGGAAGTCGGCCAGCAACATCGCATCGTGCTCGGCAAGCATTCCGGCCATCGCGCCGTGATGGCCGTATATGCCGTGCTTGGCATCGCGCTTAACGAATGCACGGCGCAGCAACTGGTCGGACGCGTGCGTTCCTTCGTGCTCGATGCCAAACGTCCACCGACGGAAACTGAATTGCTGGACTTCATCGCCGTCCTGCCAGAGCCGACTTTTTCTTTGGAGCAACATCATGGATGACACCCTGACTCTTGACGAGGCGCTGGCCGAACTGACTTCCGCCGAAGATTTTCTCGATTACTTCGGTGTCGAATACGTTCCGTCAGTCGTGCAGGTGAATCGCCTGCATATCCTGCAGCGCTTCCACGACTATCTGGAGCGCGAGCCTGGTGCGTTCGCCAGCGGTGACGAGGTGACGCGTGCTACCGGTTATCGGCGCTGCCTGCGCCAGGCTTACGAAGATTTCGTCAAGTCGGATGCCCTCACCGAAAAGGTCTTCCGCGTTTTCCATTCCGAACCGTTGCCCGATGGCGGCCAAAGCACTTTCGTTCCGCTCGATAAGGTGTTCAAGTGATGAATTACCGTTTCGATTTCGGCGATGCCGTGCGCGTCATCCGCAACGTCAAGGACGACGGCACCTATCCCGGCGCCAACGTCGGGCAATTGCTGGTGCGGCGCGGCAGCATTGGCCACGTTGTTGATATCGGCACCTTCCTGCAGGATCAAGTGATCTACTCGGTGCATTTCCTCGACATCAACCGCATCATTGGTTGCCGCGAGGAAGAGCTTATCGGCGAGGAGGATCACTGGGTACCCTCGCGCTACGAGTTCCGCGAGAAGGTACGCAATGCAATGGCGCTGGGCCGTCAGGGTGAAGTGCTGGTTCCCGAGCAAGCTGTTGGCGAAATTATCAAGGTGGTTCGCGATGCTGCGGATGGCGTGGCCTACCACGTGCATTTTGACTGCC
>CAIYZZ010000142.1 GCA_903930805.1 uncultured Rhodocyclaceae bacterium
GAACTGTTCGGCCAGTTGTGCGTCGATCTTGCTGCGCTGGCGATCCTGTTGTATCTATCAGGTGGTGCGACCAACCCACTGATCTCCTTACTACTCGTGCCAGTTGCCGTGGCGGCGTTGTCCTTAAACGGAATTCTGACAGCCATCGTTGCGTTGCTGGCCATCGCACTCTATTCGCTGCTTATGTGGCAATTTCTACCGCTTCGTGTTGCCGACGCCGAACGTGCAGCGCGCCTTCATCTGGCTGGAATGTGGCTGACCTTTGTAGTGTCAGCAACCATGATCGCCTGGTTCGTAGCACGCATGACGGCCTCAATCCGCGAACGTGATAGCCGTTTGGCCATTGCTCGCGAGCAGGCGTTGCGCGATGAACGCATGGTGGCGCTTGGCGCCCTGGCCGCTGGTGCTGCGCATGAATTGGGTACCCCGCTGGCAACCATGGCCGTGGTTGTCGGCGAACTGGAGCGGGATGCCCATATCGACGCCGAGGCACGCGACGACCTTGGTCTGGTGGGAAACCAGATAGCACTGTGCAAGAACATCATCAGCAACATGGTGGCGCGTGCCGGATCGCTTCGACCGGAGCAGGTTCAGGTACAGGATGCCGCAGTCTGGCTGGAGGGTGTTCGCTCACGCTGGCATGCAATACGGCCGCGGGCGACCTGTCGGCTGACGCTAGCGGGTGGTGCCAACGTACCACGAATCATGACCGAGGCTACACTGGAGCAGGCCCTGGCCAACCTGCTCAACAATGCAGCGGATGCTAGCGATGCCGAAATTGAAATCAAACTCGGCTGGGACGACACCAAACTGCGGATTGTGATCAGGGACGCTGGTCCCGGCTTCCCAGCCCAAGTGCTGCTCCAGGCTGGGCGTGTGTCCTTGCCCACACACACGGGTGGAGCCGGTATCGGCCTGTTGCTAGCGTTCTCAGCCGTCGAGCGGTTGGGTGGATGTATCGTGCTTGACAATCCTGCTGACGGTGGTGGTCGGGCCAGTATTGAACTACCGATTACGAGCCAAGCTGAACAATGAAGAAGAAAACGGGAGCAGCATGAGCGAAACCATACTGATCATCGAGGACGACGACACCTTCAGCGCAACACTATTACGTGCTCTGAAGCAGCGTGGCTACGCTACCGTTGTTGCGAAAAGTGTGGCGGCGGCACTCAACCAAGCGCAAACGACTGCGCCAGATAGAGTGGTACTGGACCTGAACCTCGCCGGGGAGTCGGGCCTAAACCTAATCCCCCGTCTGCTGGAACTCAACCCTGCCTGCAGAATCGTCGTGTTGACCGGCTACGCCAGCATCACCACAGCCGTTGACGCGATCAAGCTTGGGGCGGTGCAATATCTGGCCAAGCCGGTGGATACGGCGACGCTGCTGGGTGCATTCGATCACGCACTGGAAGCCAATGAGAATACAGCTGCAACTAACACGCCGGCAGCCGTTCCGCATGCACCGATGTCCGTGAACCGCATGGAGTGGGAGCACATCCAGCGTGTGCTGCGAGAATACAAGGGAAATATTTCGGCTACTGCGCTGGCACTCAACATGCATCGGCGCACCTTGCAGCGCAAGCTTCTGAAACGGCCCGTCAGTCGCTAGCCAGGCTGCGACTCAACGCCCGGCGTTGAAGCGAAACGGCACCGCAATACGCTGGCGGCACGGCACTTGATCTATATCAAGCGCGGGGGCGGAAAGACGGGCTGCTGCGACATCATGTCGCGGCAGGCCTAGTGCGGACCTCCATAGAATCGCGTCGTTCATTATCGTGCCGGGGATTTTTATGTTCTGCAAACGCATCACTTTGGCGGCCACCCTCGCCGCCCTGCCTCTTTCCATACTCGCCGCCGAGCCAACCCTGACAACAGTGGTCGTCACGGCAAGCAAGGATGAAGCCCCACCCCTCGCAACGACGGTCAACATGGCCAGAGTTCAGGCCTTGCGTCCCGCCACCAGCGATACCGCTAGCCTGCTGCGCGATGTCCCCGGCGTCAGCCTCTACGGTGCGGGTGGCGTCTCCAGCTTGCCGGCCATCCATGGTCTGGCCGATGATCGCCTGCGCATCAAGGTGGATGGCATGGATCTGATTGCCTCCTGCCCGAATCACATGAATCCGGCACTGTCCTATCTCGATCCAACCAATATCGGTTCGCTCAATGTGTATGCTGGCATCACGCCAGTCAGCGTCGGTGGGGACAGCATCGGCGGCACCATTATCGCCGACACGCCAGCGCCGACTTTTGCAGCATCTGGACAGGGCAGCCTGTTCAAGGGCGAGGCCAGTGCTTTCTACCGCAGCAACGGCAACGCGAAGGGCGGTAATGTCTCGGCCACCTATGCCACCGAATCGTTCAACATCACCTATACCAGCGCAACGGCAGAATCCGCCAATTACAAGGCGGGTAGCGATTTCAAGACTCGGACGGATACAGGTGTTACCGGCCATACGCTACCGCTTGACGAGGTCGGCTCGACCGCCTATGAAACGCGCAATCACATGTTGGGACTAGCTTTCAAGGGCGGCAATCATCTCTTCGAAGCCAAGTTTGGCTATCAGGATATGCCCTACCAACTTTATCCGAACCAGCGTATGGACATGCTCGACAACACGCAGCACCGCCTGAATCTGCGCTATCTCGGTCAGTTTGGCTGGGGTACGCTGGAGGCCCGCGCGTATTACGAGAATGTCGATCACTTCATGGATTTCGGCCCCGACAAAAAGTACTTATATACCGCTGGCAACTCATCCCAGGGTATGCCGATGAACACCGAAGGCAAGACGACCGGCATCAGCGCAAAAGCGAGCATCGATTTGGGGCCGCGGGATCTCTTGCGTATCGGGAGCGAATTCCAGCGTTATCGCCTCGACGACTGGTGGCCGGCCGTGGTTGGCAGCATGGGGATGAGTCCAAACGCTTTTTTGAACATCAACGACGGCGCGCGCGACCGCACGGCGCTGTTTGGCGAATGGGAAAAGCGTCTGAGCCCGCAATGGCTGACGTTGCTGGGTCTGCGCTATGAACGGGTGAACACAGACGCCGACAGCGTTCACGGCTACAACACCGCCTATTTCCCGACCAGCATTATTGGCATGGACATGATGAGCCAAAAACGTGACGCGTCCAATTTCAATAACTCGGACCGCAGCCAGACCGACAGCAACTGGGACATGACCGCCCTGGCGCGTTACACGGCTAACGCCAATTACGACATCGATTTAGGGTTTGCCCGCAAGGTGCGCTCGCCGAATCTGTATGAGCACTACAGTTGGTCCACCGCGAGCATGATGGCCATCATGAACAACACTGTCGGCGACGGCAACGGCTATTTCGGTGACGCCAACCTGAAGCCGGAAAAGGCGTACACCCTTTCGGTTACCTTCGACTGGCACGCAGTGGATCGCGGCTGGGAATTCAAGGCCACACCCTACTACACGCGGGTCACCGACTACATTGATGCCGTGCAATGGAATGGCGCGACCAATCTACAGGCCGTCGCCAATACCCCGAACCAGTTCAATGTACTCAAATACGTCAACCAGTCAGCACGACTCTACGGCATTGATCTGTCCGGTCACCTGCCGCTGGCCAAGACGGGGTTCGGCGAGTGGGGCCTGAAGGGCTTGCTCAACTACACCAACGGCGAAAACCGCGACACGGGCAACGACCTCTACAACATCATGCCCCTCAACGCCAAGCTGACGCTAACGCACCAATACGGTGGTTGGAACAATGGTGTCGAATTCATCATGGTGAAGGCAAATAATGACACCTCGGACGTGCGCAATGAAATCGAGACTTCCGGCTACAACCTGATCAACCTGCGCAGTAGCTATTCCTGGAAGCAGACGCGTGTCGATTTCGGCATCGAGAACCTGTTCGACAAGCGCTACGATCTGCCCACGGGCGGGGCCTATACCGGCCAGGGATCGACCATGTTGCTCAACACAGCCAACATGCCTTGGGGTATTGCCGTTCCCGGCATGGGCCGATCACTCTATGCCGGAGTCAACGTGAAGTTCTGAGCATAATATTCGCTACTATCATTAACGACGCTGGCCTTGAGCCGGCGTTTGCCCACATTTACGCGGACTTCGATGGAACGCCTGGCTAGCCTTGTTATTGTCC
>CAIYZZ010000143.1 GCA_903930805.1 uncultured Rhodocyclaceae bacterium
CCGAGAATTTCGGTGGTGCCGCCCATACCGTTGCTGCCCGTCGCGCTGATGTTGCCGGAGACAATGGTGTCGCCGCCGTTGCGGATCGATATCGTGCCACCGGTTTGCCCGTTCGCGCTCGTTGTGCTGCCCGCAGCGAGTTCCACTTTCTGCGTGCCACGGAAGACAATGCGACCGCGATCATCAACTTCGACCGAATCCGCCGACATCCGCCCCTTCTGTTGCAGCAGAGCGCCAAAGAGACTGATTCGACCATTCTGCGTGGCGATCTCACCCAGATTCACCGCCTTGTCGTCGGGTGCCGAGACCACCACCTGAATGTCCGGATGCGCATTGTCGACCAGGCTTACCTGGCGCCCGGCGGCGAGGATGACTTCGCCATTGGGGGCACTGATCAGACCGCTGTTCTCGATGTCCGGGGCGATCAGATAAATGTTGCCGCCGCTGCCGTTCAGTGTGCCTTGATTCTTGATGCTGCCGGCGATGGCGCCGGCCGTGAAGTTCATTTTTCCGGCGAGAAAATCGCTGTCCGACACATTGAGCGTCGAGGCAATGAAGCCGGGAATGTTGATCTGCGAACCGCCGCCAAACAGGATTCCGTTCGGGTTGATCAGCCAGACACGTCCATTGGAGGTCAGCGCGCCATAGATCGCCGAGGTTTCGCTGCCGGTAACGCGATTGAGGACGGAAGAGAGGGCAGACTGCTGCTGAAAGCGGACAGATTCAAGCGCACCGACCGAAAAGTTGGCCCAGTTGATGATGGTACCGGGCGTGTTGGTAATGTTGAGATTGTTGCCACTTTGGACGATGCTGGCCTGACCGGCAATGATCTGGCTGCCGACGGGAAGTGACCAGGCGGGCGCGGCAAAGCAGGTGGCGACGGCCAATGCCAGTGTCGACAAGCGAAGTGGGCGCGAGTTGGTCAAAAGAAAACTCCCATGCGGGCATGCAGCATCCAGTCGCCGGCGTCACGCGTGCTGCTGCCCTGCAAGACATATCCGTAATCGGCCTGGACCGCAAAATCGCGGCTGACGGTCCAGCGGAAACCAACGCCGGTACTCGCGATATGCTCTTTGGACGATTCACCAGTCAGCGGCTGATTGCGATAGACACTGCCGAAATCGTAGAAGGTCAACAGACGGCACTGCTGACCGGGAAGAAACTTGCCGCAGACTTCCGGTGAGTAAAGTTCGAGGTTGCCTTGCAGACCCTTGTCGTTGGCGACCTCGCGTTCGGAAAAACCACGCACCGAGTTCGCACCACCGACGCCGAACTGTTCGCCCGGAATCAGTGGCGCGCGCGCCCACTGTGCAGTGGCGACCGCCCGCCACTGCCAATCGTCAGCCAACGACTGGCTGAAAGAGGCAGCACCGCGGATCAAGTTGTAGTTTTTGCTGGCACCAGTGCGGGCAAGACTGATGGCCGTTTGATCGCCATCCCGGCCGCCGGGGATGTTCTGCACCACACCGGCATTGAAGCCAAGCTCGCGGCCCTCCTGGGCCCAGCGCCCGGTGTATTGAACTAAGAGCGGATTCACGCTCAGATTATTGCCAAGTTCTACCGTATCGGCAGCGATGCCGTTCTTGAAGACCTTGTTGTCCAAACCGGCGGTCAGCTCATGCTCGTAATCGCCGATCCGCTTGAGCTTGTTGGTGTACCTGAAGCCAAGCGCACTGCCTTTGCCGGTAATCGCAAGCTGGAGCGGACCGGAACTGACGAAACCGGAATTGACGTCTGAATAGGTGGCGTAGAAATCGACTACATCGCCTAATTCATATAGCGGAAGGCGATAGGCGACGGCGTAGACCTTGACATCGCGGGGGTTTTCGGGCGAAGTCTGATATTGCAGCGTAAGGACGTGATCCCGATCAAACAGATTGCTGTTCTGATAGCTAAAACCCGTTCGATACCGCCCTGCCTGTCCGGTGCCAGTGTTGTCAAGGGTCAGCCCGACTTTCCAGGGCTTTTCGTCGGTGACGGTCAGATTGACATCAAGATCCTCATCCTGATCGCCGGGCGCGAGTTTGACGACCACTTTTTTTGCCGGATTTTCGTTGGCGATACGGATGCTGGCGGAGATGTCATCCAGCACCGGCAGTTGCCCTTCCTTGATGGACGGAACGCTGGCACGGATGTTCTCCGCAGTAAAAAACCTCTCGCCGCTGACGTTGATTTTGCTGACGCGGGCTTCAATTACCTTCAGGCGTATTTCACCGCCTTCCAGCACTTGCTCCGGCAAGAGCACGGAAACGTATGTAAAGCCGTGCGTACGATAGGCCGCTTCCAGGGCTTCAAGTGCCCGTTGGACATCGCCAAAATCCTGTTTGGTCCCGATGAATGGCTTGAGTACCGAGTCAATCTCGGCCTGAGGCAAGAGCGAATTACCTTCGACGTGAAAACCGCCGATCGGAAATTTGGGAACCACCTGAGCCTGGGCGGAAGCGATGCCCATTGCAGAAAATAAAACTACCAATAACCGCCCCAGTGACGCGCCAGATCGCGTGTCACCGAGCCGGAATGCTGTGCGGCCGAGATTCGTCATCCCGCCAATTTAACACATCTATCTTGCGTTGATAATGCCGACTACCGTAGCTTTTCAGCGCTTTTTCATCGGCGGCAGATCGGTGCAACTGCCATGCGCCACCTCCGCCGCCATGCCAATGCTCTCTCCCAGCGTCGGATGCGGGTGGATGGTCTTGCCGATATCGAGCGCATCGGCACCCATCTCGATGGCCAACACAACCTCTCCGATCATGTCGCCGGCACTGGGGCCGACGATGGCGCCGCCGATGGTACGGTGGCCACCGTTCTCACTGGCGTCAAAGATCAGCTTGGTAAAGCCATAGTCGGCGCCGTTGGCGATGGCGCGGCCGGAAGCCGCCCAGGGAAACTTCGCCACCTCGATCTTGCGTCCCGTTTCTTTCGCCTGCGCTTCGGTGATGCCGACCCAGGCGACTTCGGGATGCGTGTAGGCGACGCTGGGGATTACGCTGGCATCGAAATACGCCTTCTGGCCGGCGGCGACTTCGGCGGCGACATGCGCTTCATGCACGGCTTTGTGCGCCAGCATCGGCTGGCCGACGATATCACCGATGGCAAAGATATGCGGCACATTGGTGCGCATCTGGCTATCAACCGGAATGAAGCCACGTTCATTGACTGCCACGCCGGCTTTCTCGGCCGCGATCTTCTTGCCGTTGGGGCTGCGCCCGGCGGCTTGCAGGATCAGGTCATAGCGTTGGAGTTCGGCGGGTGCCTGTTCGCCTTCGAACTTGACCCACAAGCCATCCTCCTTCGCCTCGACGGCGACGGTTTTCGTCTTGAGCATGATGCGATCGAAGCGCTGGGCGTTCTGCTTTTCCCAGACCTTGACGGCATCGCGATCCGGCCCCTGCATCAGGGCATCGAGCATTTCGACGACATCGACGCGGGAGCCGAGCGTCGAATACACCGTCGCCATTTCCAGCCCGATGATGCCGCCGCCGATGACCAGCATCTTTTGCGGCACGGCGCGCAATTCGAGTGCGCCGGTGGAATCAACGATGCGCGGATCGCGCGGAATGAAAGGCAAGTGAAAGGCGGCAGAACCCGCAGCGATGATGCACTTCTGGAAACGGATGACTTTCTTCTCGCCGGTTTTCTCTTGAGCGCTGCCAGTCATCGCCTCGACTTCGAGATGGTTGGCATCAAGGAAACTGCCATAGCCCCGCACGATATCCACCTTGCGCGCCTTCGCCATGCCGGCAAGACCGCCGGTGAGCTTGCCGACGACTTTTTCCTTGTGGGCGCGCAACTTGTCGATATCGACCTGCGGGGCTGCGAAGGTAATGCCGCAGTCGGCGACGTGCTGCGCCTCCTCGATCACCGCCGCGACGTGCAGCAGCGCTTTCGAAGGAATGCAGCCGACGTTGAGGCAGACACCGCCCAGCGTGGCGTAGCGTTCGACCAGCACGGTCTTCATGCCGAGGTCGGCACTGCGGAAGGCGGCGGAGTAGCCGCCGGGACCGGCACCGAGGACAAGCATTTCGGTCTCGAGATCAACCTTTCCACTGAAGCTGCCCACAGCAAAAGTCGGCGCTGGCGGTACGGCAGCAGGCGCCGGTATGGATGCGGCAGCAGCCTGTGGGGCAGGAACCGCTACAGTCGCGCCTGTTTCAAGCAGCAGGATCAGCGAACCTTCCGCCAGCTTGTCGCCGAGGGCAACCTTCATCTCCCTCACGGTCCCCGCAGCGGGAGACGGCACATCCATCGTCGCCTTGTCGGATTCGAGGGTGACCAGTGAATCTTCTGCCTTCACCACGTCACCCGGCTTGACGTGAATCTCAATGACCGGCACATCCTTGAAATCACCAATGTCGGGAACTTTGACTTCAATTGTGCTCATAGCATCACCCTGCGGAAATCACCCAGCAACTGCGCGAGAGTGGCGTTGAAGCGGGTCGCCAGCGCGCCGTCGACGACGCGGTGGTCGGCCGACAGCGACAACGGCACGATCAGGCGCGGTGCAAATTGTTTGCCATCCCATACCGGTTTCATGCTCGACTTGCTGATGCCGAGGATCGCCACTTCGGGCGCATTGACGATGGGCGAGAAGGCCGTGCCGCCGATGCCGCCGACGCTGGAAATGGTGAAGGTGGCACCCTGCATGTCGCCCGGCGGCAGCTTGCCGTCGCGCGCCTTCTTCGCCAGCTCCGAGGTTTCCTGCACGATCTCGAACACGCCCTTCTGGTCGGCATTCTTCAACACCGGCACCATCAGGCCATTCGGCGTATCCGCCGCAAAGCCGATGTGCCAGTAGTTCTTGTAAACCAGATTGTCGCCGTCCAGCGAACTGTTGAGTTCGGGGTATTTCTTCAGTGCGGCAACTGCGGCCTTGATCATGAATGCCAGCATCGTCACCTTGATGCCGGACTTCTCATTCTCCTTGTTGAGCTGGACGCGCAAGGCTTCCAGATCAGTGATGTCGGCATCTTCGTGATAGGTGACGGCGGGAATCATCACCCAATTACGCAACAGGTTGGGTCCGGAGATTTTCTTGATACGCGAGAGCGGCTTGACTTCGATGGGGCCAAACTTGGCGAAGTCGACCTGCGGCCAGGGCAGCAGATTCAGGCCGCTACCTGAAGAGGCCGGCGCTGGCGGGACGGCGCCCGCAGTCGGCGCGCCAGACATTACGCCTTTGACGAACGTCTGCACATCCTGCTGGGTAATGCGGCCTTTCGGTCCGCTGCCCTTGACCTTGGCTGCATCGACACCCAACTCGCGGGCGAAGCGTCGTACCGAAGGGCTGGCGTGCGGCTTGGTTCCGCCCATTGCCACGACGATTTCTGCCGGTGAGGGCATATGCACGCTGAGCGGTGCGACTGTTGGTTCAGCTTCGGTCGGACGGTAATCGGTGCCGATAGTAGGTACGGCGGACGGTGCAGAAATAGTCGGCGCTGGCGAGACGGCAGCGGGTGCCGTGGGAGCGGCAACCTGCGGCGCAGGCGCGGGGGCGGCCGCGCCGACCTCCAGCAGCAGAATCAAGCTGCCCTCGGCCAGCTTGTCGCCGATGGCAACCTTGAGTTCCTTCACCGTGCCTGCAGCAGGAGATGGCACATCCATCGTCGCCTTGTCGGACTCAAGCGTCACCAGCGAATCCTCAGCCTTCACCACATCACCCGGCTTGACGTTGATTTCGATGACCGGCACATCCTTGAAATCACCGATGTCGGGCACTTTGACTTCCAGTAGCGTCGCCATGATCACACCTTCACCGGGTTGGGTTTGTTCGGATCGAGACCATATTTCGCAATCGCTGCGGCGACCGTTTTCTGCTCGATGGCACCGTCGTCGGCCAGCGCCGACAACGCGGCCAGCGTGATCCAGCGGCGATCGACCTCGAAGAAATGGCGCAGCTTCTCGCGCGTGTCGGAGCGACCGAAACCATCCGTCCCCAATACCGTGTAGCGCCGCCCACCTTCGGTGATGAAGGGGCGAATCTGCTCGGCGTAAAGACGCACGTAGTCGGTCGCAGCCACGATCGGGCCACGCGTGTCAGCCAGCAGGGATTTGGCCTGACAGGCCGAGCGCGGTTCATCCGGGTGCAGCAGGTGGAAGCGCGTGCAGTTGTGGCCATCGCGTGCCAGCTCGTTGAAGCTCGTGCAGCTCCAGAGATCGGATGTCACGTTCCAGTCATCCTTCAGCAGGTCGGCGGCGGCAATCACCTCGCGGAAGATCGTGCCAGAACCGAGCAGCTGCACGCGCGGGCCGTTGCTGTTCGGCCCTTTGCGGAACTGGTACATGCCTTTGAGGATGTCCTGCGCTGAACCCTCGGGCATGACAGGATGTTCGTAGTTCTCGTTCATCACCGTCAGGTAATAGAACACGTCCTCCTGCTCGGCCACCATGCGGCGCAGGCCATCCTGCACGATTACCGCAAGTTCGTAACCGAAAGTTGGGTCGTAGGAAACACAGTTGGGAATCGTCGATGAGAGGATGTGCGAGTGTCCATCCTCGTGCTGCAAGCCTTCGCCGTTCAGTGTGGTCCGACCGGCGGTGCCGCCGACGAGAAAGCCGCGCGCGCGCGAATCACCCGCCGCCCAGCACAGATCCATGGTGCGCTGCAGGCCGAACATCGAATAGAAGATGTAGACCGGAATCATCTGCACGCCGTGCGTCGAATAGCTCGTCGCCGCCGCGATCCAGTCGGCCATTGCGCCGGCCTCGTTGATGCCTTCCTGCAGGATCTGGCCGTCCTTCGATTCCTTGTAGAACATCAGCTGGTCGGCATCCTGCGGCACGTAGGTCTGGCCTTGCTGGTTCCAGATGCCGATCTGGCGGAACAACCCTTCCATACCGAAAGTGCGCGATTCATCGGGCACGATCGGCACGACGCGCTTGCCGATCAACTTGTCCTTCAGCATGACGTTGAGGATGCGCACGAAGGCCATCGTCGTCGAATATTCGCGGCCCTCGCCGCTGGCCTTGAGCAAGGCATCGAAGGATGTCAGTGGCGGCACCGGCAAAGGCTCGACGGCACGGCGGCGTTGCGGCAGGTAGCCACCCAGCGCCAGCCGGTGGCTGCGCAGGTACTCAAGCTCTGGCGAC
>CAIYZZ010000144.1 GCA_903930805.1 uncultured Rhodocyclaceae bacterium
ACTGCGCCTCAACGTGTTGCTGGCCGGCGAGGTGCTGGCCATTCGTATCGACGAGGGCGCGCGCACGCTGTACGGCCTGACACCGAAGGGCGAGGCACGCGTGCCGCTCAATCCGGTCGGGCGTGCCGATCGCTATTTTCTGCGTGTGCGCGAGTTGCTGGGTGGTCATGCGCTCGGCTCGCCCGGCGGTTATCCGGTGCATCTGCGGCACTGGATGCGCATGGGGCAATCCGGCTCGAAAAATCTCGAGGCCTTGCTCAAATTGGGTGATCCGGACGCGGTGCTGGCCGTCGCTTTTGCGCCCGCGCTGACCGACGAGTTGGCGCGCCGTGCCTGGTGGGCCTGCCCGACGGTGGAGGCCGCACGTGTGATGATCGCCTGTCCGGCGGTCCGCGAAGGCGAGATGGGCAAGCTGCTGGCCGATCATCTGATTGAGCACCTGCCTTTCGAGGAGGATCCCGAAGCCGCCATGAATACCGTGCGTGCCGTGCTCGCCGCCGGACTGCTCGATTTTGCCATGCGCGAAGCTTTGTGGCTCAAGGGCAAGCGTCGGCCGCATTACCTGGTCGGCTTTCTTGAATGTCTGCCGGATGATTTGCCGGAAGATTCTCCGCGTGAGGTGCCGGCCGGGCTGGCCGGTCAGGATGCACCGGCGCTACGCTTGCTGACACGCTGTTACTCCGGCAGCGGACAAAGTTACCTCAAGGCGGTGGAACTGGCACTGGAAAAACCCCCGGTGCATGCGATGGCCTATCTGCTGCTCGATCTGCTGGGCGAGTATTTCGCTGCCGGCAAGGATGCACTGGCCGAACTTCCCGATGCACCGGCCGAGGCGGCGGCTCTGGCGGCCCTCGCCGGTTTGAGCAACGCCGACGCCGAACCTATCCTGAAGCGCACCACGGCAGTCGGGCCGCTGATGCGCCGTCACCTCGAGCCGCTGTTTGCGCCGATCATCACAAACTTGCGCATTCTGCGTGGCCTGTCAAAATAAACCATGAACGAAAAAAAACCTTTCCCTATCCCCGTCGTGCCGGCGACCGCCGCTGGTCTGGAGTCGGATGCTGCGCTCGACAACTGTAGCGCCGCCGAGTCTTTCGCCCTCATGGTGTTGGGTGACAGTATGGAGCCAGAATTCGTCGAAGGCGACATCATCATCATTGAGCCCGAGGGACTGGCGACCGACGGCTCCTACGTTATGGCCCGGCTGAACGACGAGTGGATCTTTCGCCAACTGGTCAAACATGAGGGGGGCTGGAAATTGCAGCCCCTCAACCCCAAGTACCCCGAGGCGAGCATTCCTGACCTGTCGGTTATCAAGGGGGTGATCATCCAGAAATCCAAGCCGGGCCGCCGCAAGGCCGCCAAACGCTACGTTGAATAGGAATGCCATGCCTTACTACATTTATCGCGTTGCCCAGTTGGGGCAGATCAGGCAGCTCGAAAAGCTGAACCAGTTCGAGGTCTTCACGGAGGCATCGAACGAGGCCAAGCGCCTGCGCCAGGAGAGCGACCCGGCGCAAGGCAAAATCCAGGTGATGTTCGGCGAAAACGAACTGCAGGCCGAGGAAGCGCTCTACAACGTGCGCGCAGTCCAGCCCGTCTACGGCGACGAGTGGTAGCCCGGCCGGCGGCGATGGACGAAGCCAGCTACCACGTCGCCCGCGGCCAACTCAACCGCCTGCCCTGCGTCTTCGAGAAGGCGCTACTTTGCCAGGCGGCGGTGTGCGAGGCCGCGCAGCGGTTGTCGCTCGCCGAGCGCGAGATGATGGCTTGTCGGAAACCGTTGGTGCGGGCGGCCTGCGGCCAGTTGCTCAATCTGTTGAGGGCGAACTCGGCCTTCGCCCTCAAGATCAAGGATGCCCAGCGCATACTGCCGCACGCGATGATGATGAAAGTGCAATGCGGTGGGCTGACTGGTCTGAAAGATTTGCTCGACCCCGAGGCGCCCGCGCCTGATGTGCTGAAGCTGGTGCTCCTGGCCCAGACCGAATATGGCGGTTTCGATGCGCTGCCCTTCTCGCAGCTTGTCCAGGGCGTTGCCCACTGGCAAATTCGCAAGCGGCATCAGCCGAAAACATGATCGCGGGACTTGATCGATTGATCGAGGCGGTGCAGCGCAACTGCCATATCGCCGATGCGTGTCACGCCCGCGACATGACGCTGTGCTCTTACCTGCTTGAGATGCGCGAGTTCTACCGCTGGGAGCAGGGCATTCCCCTGGGTGACACGCTGGCACGTCCCGAGGTCGGCGCTTGGCTCAATGCCCGCGAGGTGCTGTGGGAGACGCTGGCCGACGCCAGCTTCGGCACGCTGCCGGTTGCCGGCGCGGAATTCGATCCCTTCGCCAGTGTGGCGATCAACCGGAAACTCGTGCCTCACGGCCTCGTTTATGGTGCCGGTATCGGCCGTTTTGGCAAGCCGCATTTCTTTCTGGGGCGACTTGCACATCGTGAGGAGGCCGATGGTCTTACGGTGCTGGTGTGTGAGTGCGAATACGCACGCGATCTCACCGCTATTCCCGCTGCGCTGCAAAACGGCACCGTGGTCGTGCGCCGCGAAGCCTTGCAGCAATGGCTGTGGGAAAAGGCTGAAGCCTGGACGTTGAAGAAAACGCCTGGCGCACTGGCGCAGGCACTCGCCGCGCATGGTTATGCCGATGATCCACACGCGGCGCTTGAACGCATGACTGACGCCGAAACCGCAACACTGATTCTCCATGAGCGCGGCGAACACGCTGCCGGCAAACTGCTCGGACCGGCATGGGAGGAAATGCTCGGCGGTTTCAAGAGGCGCCGCCCCGAAATTCTTGCGCGTGCCGTGCGTGACAACCTCGCCGATTGCCTTGTCACACTGCCTGCACTGATCGAGCGTGCGGCGTGGCCGCAACTGTATTTCTGGTTCGCCAATCTGGATGGTATGCGTGAGACGCTGTTTCCCGCACTCGCTACTTTCGCTATCGAAAAAGTCGGTGCTGGCGGGACGGCACATTTACAGGACGTCGTGCGACGTGGCGCCGCCCATTGGGAGCAAGTCGCCCGGAAGTTGCTTGCACTGGATGAAAACGCCATCGAAGCGCTAACGCATAACACTGAAACCCTGGCCTTGGCATAATGTCTGCCATGCCACTCCAGTTCTCCGCCAATCTTTCTTTCCTTTTCACCGAACACGACTTCCTCGACCGCTTTGGCGCAGCCGCAAGCGCCGGCTTCAAGGGCGTCGAGTGCCACTTTCCCTATGACTTCGACAAATCAGTGCTGGCCGAGGTGGTGATGACATCGGGTGTCGAGGTGGTGCTGTTCAACCTGCCGGCCGGCAACTGGGCAGCGGGGGAGCGTGGTATCGCCTGCCTGCCAGAGCGCAAGGCAGAATTTCAGGACGGCGTGGGCCGTGCCATCGAATATGCCGAGGCGCTGGGCTGCACACGGCTGAACTGTTTGGTGGGTGTGCCGGCAACAGCGCGTGATCAGGCGAGTGAAACGCTGGCCGACAACCTGCGCTTTGCCGCCACTGCCACCCAGCGCGCGGGTATTCGCCTGCTGCTCGAACCGCTCAACACGCGCGACAACCCGGGTTTCCTGATTTCCACCACAGCACAAGCCCTGCAAGTGCTGGATGCCGTGGGTAGCCGCAACCTGCAACTGCAATACGACGTCTATCACGCGCAGGTGATGGAAGGTGATCTCACGCATACGCTCGAAATCAACTTGCCGCGCATCGGCCACATCCAGATCGCCGACAACCCCGGTCGCCATCAGCCAGGCACCGGCGAGATCAATTTCCCATTCCTGTTTGAACGCCTGCAAAAACTCGGCTACGCGGGTTGGATTGGCTGCGAATACAGGCCGAGCGGGGATACTCCCGATAGTTTTAACTGGCTTACTGCATGGCGGTAAATCCTCGCGAGTTTCTGCGCGGCCTGTTCGACGCGGCCGTGACTGCCGTGCATCCGTCTGTTTGCCTGCCACCACATCTGCCCGATTCGCGCAGCGTCAAGGGTCGCATCGTCGTCGTCGGTGCGGGCAAGGCTGCGGCGGCGATGGCGCAGGCAGTGGAAATTGCGTGGAGTTCTGAACTCCACCGGGTCACCGGTATTGTTGTCACCCGCTACGGTCACGGCGCGCCCACGCGCAAGATCGAGGTGATCGAGGCCGCTCATCCGGTGCCCGACGCGGCCGGGCAGGCCGCCGCCGCGCGCATCCTTGCAGCCGTGCAAGGGCTGACTGAAGATGATCTGGTGCTGGCGCTGATGTCTGGCGGGGGGTCGGCGCTGCTGGTGCTGCCCGCGCCGGGCATCACGCTGGCCGAGAAGCAGGCCGCGACACGTGCGTTGCTGATGAATGGCGCTTCCATCCACGAAATCAACGCGGCACGCAAGAAGATGTCGGCGATCAAGGGCGGCAAGCTGGCCGCTGCCGCCATGCCGGCGCGGGTGCTGACGTTGGCAATTTCGGATGTGCCTGGTGATGATCCGGCCACCATTGCCTCGGGGCCGACGGTGCCGGCACCGCATGAACCGGCTTTTTCGCGCTGCGAGACGCGCCTGATCGCCACGGCGCGCGTTGCCTTGCACGCGGCCGCCGCAGTTGCGCGGGGGGCAGGCATTACGCCATTGATCCTTGGCGACCGTATTGAAGGCGAGGCGCGTGAGGTGGCAAAGGTGCTGGCCGGCATTGCGCTCTCGTGTCAGTGTCACGGCTTGCCGGTTAAGCCGCCGTGTGTGCTGCTCTCCGGTGGCGAAACCACGGTGAGCGTGCGCGGCAAGGGGCGTGGCGGCCGCAATGCCGAGTTGCAACTGGCGTTGGCGCTGGCGTTGCATGGCCAGCCTGGCATTCACGCCATCGCCTGCGATACCGACGGCATCGACGGCATGGAAGACAACGCCGGCGCATGGGTCTTTCCCGACACGCTGGCGCGGGCTTGTGCGCAAGGCATGGACGCGCGTGCGCGACTGATGGACAATGACGCCTATGGTTTCTTCGCCGCCCTCGACGATCTGGTCGTCACCGGCCCTACCCGCACCAACGTCAATGATTTCCGCGCCATCCTGATCGAGCTTGCCCCATGACATCACGCACGCACTCCCACGAACGCGATCAGAACTTTCCGGACGTTGATCGTGCCGCCGTACTGCATGCCCTGTCCGCTGTATTGCCGGCCGCCTCTTTGCTGGCGGATCCCGAAGAATTGAAGCCCTACGAATGCGATGGCCTGACCGCCTATCGCCAGTTGCCGTTTGCCGTGACCCTGCCAGAAAACGAGGCGCAGGTGGTCGCCGTGCTGCGTACCTGCCACAAATCTGGCGTGCCGGTCGTGGCGCGTGGTGCCGGCACCGGCCTGTCCGGTGGCGCGACCCCGGTTGCCGGTGGCGTCATTCTCTCGCTTGCCAAATTCATGCGCATCCTGTCCGTCGATCCGCTCGCACGCACCGCACGCGTGCAGACGGGCGTGCGCAATCTCGCGATTTCGGAAGCGGCCGCCCCTCATGGCCTGTATTACGCACCCGATCCGAGTTCGCAGATCGCCTGCACCATCGGCGGCAACGTCGCCGAAAACGCCGGCGGCGTGCATTGCCTCAAGTACGGCCTGACGGTGCATAACATCCTCCGGCTGCGGGTGGCACTGGTGGACGGAGAGATCGTCGAGTTCGGTAGCGACGCGCTGGATACGCCCGGCTACGACCTGCTCGCACTGGCAATCGGTTCCGAAGGCATGCTCGGCGTGGTGCTCGAAGCCACGGTGAAGCTGACGCCCAAGCCGCGCGAGGCGCGCGTGGTGATGGCGTCGTTCGACGACATGACGGCGGCCGGCAATGCGGTGGCCAACATCATCGCCGCCGGCATCATTCCCGCCGGGCTGGAGATGATGGACAAGCCGGCGACGCGCGCCGTCGAAGATTTCGTGCATGCCGGCTATGACCTGGAGGCGGAAGCCATCCTGCTTGCCGAATCCGACGGCACGCCGGGAGAGGTAGACGAGGAAATCGCCGCGCTGTGCGCTGTGCTCGAAAAGGCCGGCGCACGCGGCCTGCGCGTCTCGCAAAGCGAAGCCGAGCGTCTCAAGTTCTGGGCCGGGCGCAAGGCGGCCTTCCCCGCGATCGGGCGCCTCACGCCGGATTACCTCTGCATGGATGGCACCATTCCGCGCAAGCATCTGGCGCATGTGCTGATCCGCATCGCCGCGTTGGCGGAACAGTACGGCCTGCGCTGCGCGAACGTCTTCCATGCCGGCGACGGCAACCTGCATCCGCTCATTATGTTCGACGCGAACGTGCCCGGCGAACTGGAGCGGGCCACCGGGTTGGGCGCGCGCATCCTCGAGCTCTCGGTCGATGTCGGCGGTACCATCACCGGTGAGCATGGCGTGGGCATCGAAAAAGTCGGCCAGATGTGCATGCAGTTCACGCACGAGGAACTCGAGGTCTTCCATGCCGTGAAACGCGCCTTCGATCCTGCCGGCCTGCTCAATCCTGGCAAGGCGGTGCCGACGCCGCGGCACTGCTCGGAATACCGGCTGACCGGCAGCGCTAAGGGGGTGGCATGAGCGATATGAGCGCAGAGTTTGGCGAGCGCATCCGTGCCGGCCGGCCGCTGTGGATCCGGGGCGCAGGTAGCAAGGATTTCTACGGCAATGCGCCACGAGGCGAGCCGCCCGCTGTGCTCGATGTGCGGGGTCATGCCGGCATCGTCGCCTACGAGCCGACGGAGCTGTTCATCACCGCGAAGTGCGGCACGCCGTTGGCTGAGATCGAAGCCGTGCTCGCCGAGCGCGGGCAGTATCTGCCTTTCGAACCGCCGCGTTTCGGGCCGGGCAGCACCCTCGGCGGTGCCGTGGCGGCCGGCCTCTCCGGTCCGCGCCGGGCCAGCGGGGGTGCGCTGCGCGACTTCATGCTCGGCGTAAAAATCCTCGATGGCGAGGCCAGGGAACTGACCTTCGGCGGCCAGATGATCAAGAATGTCGCCGGCTACGACGTCTCGCGCCTGATCGCCGGCAGCCTCGGTACGCTGGGATTGATCCTCGAGGTTTCGCTCAAGGTGCTGCCGCAGTCGGCCGCGGAGAGCACGCTGCGCTTCGGGATGACGCAGGCCGAAGCACTCGACCAACTCAACCGCTGGGCCGGACAGCCCCTGCCCATCGTCGCCAGCGTCTGGCTGGAGGGCGTGCTGACCCTGCGTCTCGCCGGCGCGCGCGCGGCGGTCAGCGCAGCGGAACAGAAACTCGGTGGCGAGAAAGTCGGCGCTGGCGGGACGGCGTTCTGGGATGATGTGCGCGACCAGCGCGCCCCTTATTTTGCCGGCGATACACCGCTCTGGCGCTTGTCGCTGCCCACGGTGACGCCTGCCATCGACTTGCCGGGTGCAACCCTGATCGAGTGGGGTGGCGCATTGCGCTGGCTGCGTAGCGAAGCACCTACGACAACGATCCGTGCTGCTGCGGAAAAAGTCGGCGGTAGCGCGACGGCATATCGTTGCGCTGCTGCGCTTAAATCCGCTGGCGGTGCTTTTGCGCCTTTGCCTGAGCCGCTCATGAACTTGCAGCGCCGCGTCAAGCAGGCTTTTGATCCGCGCGGCATTTTCAACCCCGGCCGCATGTATCCCGATCTCTGATGGAAACCCACCTCGCCGATTTTATCCGCGACACCACCGCGGGTCGTGAAGCCGAAGCGATCCTGCGTAAGTGCGTGCATTGCGGTTTCTGTACCGCGACATGCCCGACTTACCAATTGCTCGGCGATGAACTCGACGGGCCGCGCGGGCGCATCTACCTGATCAAGCAGGTGCTTGAGGGCGTGGTACCGACTGCCAAGACGCGCCTGCATCTGGATCGTTGCCTGACATGCCGCTCCTGCGAGTCAACCTGTCCGTCTGGCGTCCATTATTCGCGCCTGCTCGACATCGGCCGCGAGATCGTCGAGCAACGCGTGCCGCGCCAGGGTGTCGATGCGGTTTTACGTACAACATTGAGGGAAATGCTGCCACGCCCGGCGTTGTTCGGCGTGGCGATGAAACTGGGCCAGATGGTGCGGCCACTCTTGCCCGGCGTGTTGAAGGCCAAGGTGCCACCGCTGTCGTCGGCGGGTACCGTGGCACCGACCGGGCAAGCGCGCAAGATGCTCGCCCTGGCCGGTTGCGCGCAACCATCGATGTATCCAAATATCAATGGCGCGTCAAAACGGGTGCTGGCACGCCTGGGCATCCATTTGTTCGAGGCGTGTGAGTCGGGTTGCTGTGGCGCGGTGCGCCTGCACCTGGCCGATGCGGAAGGGGCGCGCGCGAATGCGCGCCGCAATATCGACGCCTGGTGGCCGCACATCGAAGCAGGCGCAGAGGCCGTCGTTGTCACCGCTTCCGGCTGTGGTGTCGAAGTCAAGGATTACGGTTACTTGCTGCAAGACGACACGGCTTATGCCGCGAAGGCAAGGCGTGTCGGTGAATTGACCCGTGACGTCAGCGAAGTGGTTGTTGTCGAAACGGCAGCACTGCTTGCCCTGTTGCAAAAGTCGGTACCGGTGGTACGGCCCCGGGTGACACGGCTGGCTTTTCATGCACCTTGCTCGTTGCAACATGGCCTCAAGATTCGTGGTTCGATCGAAGCTTTGCTCGATGCGGCCGGTTTTTTCCTGACCTCGGTGGCCGACAGCCACTTGTGCTGTGGCTCGGCTGGCACCTACTCGCTTCTCCAGCCCAAACTTGCCGGGCGCCTGCGTGAAAACAAGCTCGCGGCCCTGACAGCGGGCGAACCCGTCGGCATCGCCAGTGCCAACATCGGTTGCATCGCACATTTGCAGGCCGAGACCGACGTACCGATCAAACACTGGATAGAATGGCTGGACGAACGACTGACGCAGTAGGGAGACATCATGCAGGTCAATGAACAAGAGGCGCTGGAGCGCCTGGTCAAGCAAGGCGTAAAACTTCCGCCGCAGCCACGCGTTTTGCTGGAATTGCAGAAGCTCCTGCGGGAAGATGACTACGAAATGCGCATGGTCGCCAAGATCATCGGACAAGATCCAGGCATTACCGCCCTCCTGTTCCGCGCCGCGCGTTCGCCGGCTTTCGCCCGCGCCAAGAATGCGCAGACGCTCGAGCAGATCCTGATGGTGGTCGGCGTCAAGCAGGTGTTCAACCTGGTGCAGGCGGCCTCGCTCGCCTCCGTGATCAACGACAAGGCGCGGCGCGCCTTCGATGTATTCTGGACCCGTGCCCACGAGATCGCGCAGATGGCGGCGATCGTCGCGGAGGACCGCGTTTCGGTCTGCAACGTATTTGCCGACCAGGCTTATCTGGCGGGCATCTTTCACGAATGCGGTGTACCGGTGCTGATGATGCGTTTCCCGCAATACTGCGAAACTTTGCACCTCGAGGATGCCACCTGCTGGCCGAATCTATCGGCGGAAGATGCCAAGTTCGATGTCGACCACTGTTCAGTGGGTTATCTGGTGGCGCGCCACTGGGGGCTGCCGGACTTTGTCTGCGACGCGATCCGCTTTCACCACGACCTGCCGGAAGAGAAAACCATCGGTGCCTCAGTGTCTCTCGTGGCGATCATCCAGGTTGCCAGCCATTTTTACCACCACCTCCACGATGTTGATGATCCGCTGTGGAGCAAGATCGGATCGCGCGTGATGTCTGAACTCGGTCTAGGGGCGGACGAGGAAAGTGACTTTTTTGAGCTTGCAAGTGCACGCTTTCTTGACCGGACAGACGCCTGAGCGATGCCATTCGGCGTAGCTGAGTTGCTGGGTTATAAATACGTATAATCCGCCCATGAGCTTTACCATTGAAACCTGCACGGCGCAGCATATCGGCGACCGCCACGAGCACCAGGATCGTGTCGGCTTGTTCGCCCACCCTGCCCAAAAAGGCACGCTGCTGGCTGTGCTGGCGGATGGCATGGGGGGGCACACGGGCGGGGCACTGGCGGCTGAACAGGTCATCCAGTCGGCGAAGCAGTGCTTTCAGGTCAATCCACCGGCGAGCGCCAACATCGAGGAGATGCTGGCCGCCGGCATCAACGATGCCCACGATGGCATCAAGTTGTCGCGCTTCACCAGCGAGCAGGATCCGCATAGCACCGCCTGCCTGCTTATCCTGCAACCGGGCCGGGCCGATTGGGCGTATTGCGGGGATTCGCGCATTTATCACTACCGCGATGGCGTCAAGGTGTCACGCACCTATGATCACTCGCATGTGATGAATCTGGTGAAGATGGGCTATCTCACCGAGGAGCAGGCCGAGAACCACCCGCAGAAGAACCTGCTGATCTCCTGTCTCGGCGACAACGAGCCGCCGAAGATCGACTTTGGCTCAACGCTGCCACTGTCTGGCGGCGACTGTTTTCTATTGTGCTCGGACGGCCTGTGGGCCTATTTCAGCGATGATGAACTTGGGCGAGTGCTCCATGAATTTCCGGTACGTCAGGCGGCCGAGATCCTCATCAACTCGGCGCGTGATCGGGCCAAAGGTCGTGGTGACAACTGTTCGCTTGCCATCGTGCGCCTGAAAGAAATCGAGGAAGATAAGAATGTGCCGTTGTGGAAGAAACCTGCGGCAAAATAAGTGAGGACGAGGAGAAAATATGTCACTGATGATTGGAATTCCGAAAGAAACCTATGCGGGCGAGAAGCGGGTTGCAACAGTTCCCGAGGTTGTAGAGAAGCTGATTAAACTGGGTTTCAAGGTTGCCGTTGAATCAGGCGCTGGCGATGCGGCGAATTTCAGTGATGATACCTACCGCGCTGCGGGTGCCGAAGTGATTGATGGAGCGGCCAAACTGTGGGCGGCGTCCGACATCGTGTTCAAGGTATGTGTACCGACGACGGAGGAGGTCGGATTCCTGCGCGAAGGCGGCACCCTGATCGGCTTCATCTGGCCGGCGCAAAACCCGGAATTGATGAAGCAGCTCGCCGCCAAGAAGGCCACCGTGCTGGCCATCGACTCGCTGCCGCGCATGCTGAGCCGCGCGCAGAAAATGGAT
Source organism: uncultured Rhodocyclaceae bacterium (assembly GCA_903930805.1). Classification (GTDB taxonomy): domain Bacteria; phylum Pseudomonadota; class Gammaproteobacteria; order Burkholderiales; family Rhodocyclaceae; genus Sulfuricystis. Next base: position 10,975 of record CAIYZZ010000144.1, read on the forward strand.
GCATTGACCTCCCAAGCCGGCGTCGCCGGCTATCGCGCCGTCATCGAGGCTGCCAACGCCTTCGGTCGCTTCTTTAATGGTCAGATCACGGCTGCGGGCAAGGTACAGCCAGCCAAGGTCTTCGTCGCCGGGGCTGGCGTGGCAGGTCTGGCTGCTATCGGTACCGCCGCTGGTCTGGGTGCCATCGTACGCGCCAACGACACCCGTGCGGAAGTGGCCGATCAGGTCACTTCACTGGGTGGTGAATTTGTGAAGGTCGATTACGAGGAAGAAGGCGGTGGCGGTGGCGGTTATGCCAAGGTAATGAGCGAAGGTTTCCAGCAAGCTCAGCGCGAAATGTACGCCAAGCAGGCTAGGGAGGTGGACATCATCATCACCACCGCACTGATCCCTGGCAAACCAGCACCTAAGCTGATCACCGCCGAGATGGTGAAGAGCATGAAACCCGGAAGTGTGATTGTTGACATGGCGGCTGAACGGGGCGGCAACTGCGAACTGACCGAGCCCGGGCAGTCTGTCGTAAGGCACGGCGTAACCATCGTCGGCTTTACTGACCTGGCCTCGCGCCTGTCCAAACAGTCGTCAACCTTGTACGCCACCAACCTGTTTCGCCTTGCCGAAGAACTGTGCAAGACCAAGGACGGCATTGCCAACGTCAATATGGAAGACGATGCCATCCGTGGCTTGACCGTCACCAAGGAAGGCAGCATTACCTGGCCACCGCCGGCACCAAAACTACCCGCTGCAGCTCCTGCAGCAGCAAAATCTGCTGCAACTCCGGCAGCGAAGAAAGGTGGTCATGGCCATGGCGGTGGTGCCAGCGAGCCAATGGCTGGCAACAAGCTCGCAATCATGTTTGGTGTGGCTGCGGCGCTGTTCTGGCTCGTTGGAAATAGTGCACCCCCAGCATTTTTGTCGCACTTCACGGTATTTATCTTGGCCTGTTTTGTGGGCTACATGGTGGTCTGGAACGTCAAACCGGCGTTGCACACACCGTTGATGAGTGTCACTAACGCCATCAGCAGCATCATCGCGATCGGTGCATTGGTGCAGATTTCACCTATCGTGGGCGCGGCAAATCGACCTGACAGCTTAATCACCTGGGTGGCTGGAGCCGGCATTGTGCTGACAGCTATCAATATGTTCGGCGGCTTTGCCGTCACCCAGCGCATGCTGGCAATGTTTCGCAAATAAGGGAGGCAGCACATGTTTACTGCAGAACTTGCAACCGTCTCCTATATCGGAGCGACGATTCTTTTCATTTTGAGCCTGGGCGGTTTGTCCAATCAGGAAACCGCCTTGCGCGGCAATCTCTACGGCATGATCGGCATGGCCATCGCGGTGCTGGCCACCGTGTTTGGTCCCCAAGTCACTGGTGCTGGCATTCCCTGGATCATCGGTGCCATGGTGATTGGTGGCAGCATTGGCTTGTATGCGGCGCGCACCGTGCAAATGACTCAGATGCCCGAACTGGTGGCCTTGATGCACAGCATGGTGGGTCTGGCAGCCATGTTGGTGGGTTTTTCCACTTTTATTGACCCGGAAGCCTCCAAAAACTTTGCCGGTGCGGCCAAGTCAATCCATGAGATGGAGATCTATATTGGCATTCTGATTGGCGCTGTGACGTTTTCTGGCTCTATCATCGCGTTTGGCAAGC
>CAIYZZ010000145.1 GCA_903930805.1 uncultured Rhodocyclaceae bacterium
AATGACATCAAATATGTAACAAAAGAGTTTCATCGTTCAGCAAAAAAATCTCAGTTACGCGCGGGAGACCTCCTCATCGTTAGAGTTGGAGCCAACTGCGGTGATTGCTGCGAGGTCCCGCCAAATATGGGCGAACTGAATTGCGCCAATATCGTATTTGCAAGACCTGTCAAAGAGCTAGCTAGCTACATAGCTCAATATTTCCGGTCAATGGTTGGTCAACAGAATCTTCAGTCAGTACGTACAGGCAGCGCTCAATCGGTTCTTAACACGAAATCAATTGCCAAACTGATTATTCCAATTCCGCCGCCAGATGAAGTGTTGGGAATTTCCAAGATTTTGGGATCAATCGATACGAAGCGAGCGATTAACAGGACGACTTCTGATCTGCTAAGTGCAATTGCGATTTCGCTATTCCAGTCGTGGTTTGTCGATTTCGATCCCGTTTGCGCAAACTTCGAAGGTCGCGAACCTTTCGGAGTGGATGAGGAAATAGCTGCAGCTTTTCCCGACAGATTTGAGGACTCCAGCTTTGGTCAAATCCCTGCAGGTTGGTCCGCCACTTCCTTGGCAGACATCATGACCGAACGCACCGGCAAGGTCGGCAATGGTAACGGGCATGTTGTCCTTTCCGCCGTTGCTAGCGGTGAACTCAAACGCTCTGACGAACATTTCACCAAGCAGGTCCATTCGCAAGACACCTCTAAATATAAGCGTGTCGAGCAATGGGATTACGCCTACAACCCCTCGCGGATCAACATCGGTTCCATCGGTATGTTGGAAGTACCTATCGTCGGTGCGGTCAGCCCGGTCTATACGGTGCTGCGCCCGGCTCAGGGTTATGAATGGTTTTTGCGCTTCTTCCTGGATCTGCCGCAGACCAAGGAAGTCATCAACCAGTTCTGCTCCGGCTCCGTGCGGCAAAGCCTGTCGTTCAAGGATTTTGCCGCCATCCCGGTGGTGCTGCCACCCAAGGAAATTGCCGAAGCCTTCGCTCGTCGCTGGCAGGAACTCAATGCACTGCGTCAGCATCTCGAAATCGAATCCGATAAGTTGGCCGAGGTACGCGACACCCTACTGCCCAGGTTGATGAGCGGCGAATTGCGCGTCCCCGACGAGCTGATGGCGTGATGTAGAACATGGCGACCGGAACTGCCTTCGAGATGCACGGTGCCCGTCAGGTGCTTGCCATGGCGGGCGATGCCTTGCATCTGGAGCAGCAGATTCTCGCTATCGAATTGGCGGTACGGAATGCACCAAATCTAGCATTCGATTTGGCGCGCTCGCTGGTCGAGACTGTCTGCAAAACCATTCTGACGGACCAAGGTGTTACTCCACCGGACGGATTTAAGGACTTGCTGAAGGACACTTATTCGAGTGTCCAGCTCACGCCACCTCCCGCTGACGCAGCCGTTGTCGAGGGGTTTCGCAAGATTGTCGAGGGCTTGGATGGCACCGTGTTTGGGATATCAGCTCTACGCAAGAACGAGGGGCTGGCATCGCACGGAAAAGATGCCTATGCAATGCCAAGCGAGGGCATTCAAGCTGAATTCGTGGCACGGGCAGCCGATGCCATCGTCAGCTTTCTTTATCGCTGCCACCGTCAGTTCAGCTCACTTGAAACCCGACACCTGATTTACGACGACTATCCGAAGCTCAATGAGTACATTGACGAGACCCATGAGTCAGTGCGGATATTTCAGTACGAGTTAGCGCCCAGTCGAGTGCTGTTTGCGACTGACCGAGAAGCCTATCGCGAACAGGTTATGGAAGAGCTGCCAGACAACGCCAGTGACAACGAAGAACAAGAAACGGAAGGCACATGACCGAGACCAATTTTTCGGAAGACGTGATCGAGCAGGCCGCGCTGGCTTGGTTTGAAGTCTTGGGGTATCAGGTCATCGGCGGGCCGGTGCTGGCCCCCGGCGAAGCCACTGCCGAGCGCGACTCGTTTTCCGATGTCGTTCTGGCGGGCCGTTTGCGTGAAGCCTTGGCGAGGCTGAATAAGTTCATTCCTTCGGAGGCGCTGGACGATGCCTTCCGCAAACTGACGCGCCCCGATGCCGTTTCCACGCTGACCAACAACCGCATCATCCACCGCATGCTGGTGGAGGGTGTCGAGATGGAATACCGAACCGACGACGGCCGGGTCAAAGGCGACCGGGTGCGCGTTATCGATTGGGACGACATTGCTGGCAACGACTGGCTGGCGGTCAATCAATTCACCGTGGTGGAAAATCATCACAACCGCCGGCCGGACGTGGTGGTCTTTCTCAACGGCCTGCCGGTTGCCGTCATCGAACTCAAGAACGCCGCCGACGAGAATGCGACGATCTGGTCGGCCTTCAATCAGTTGCAGACCTACAAGCAACAGATTTCTTCGTTGTTCTTAACCAATGCGCTGCTGATCGTGTCGGATGGTCTGGAAGCCCGAATCGGCACCTTGACCGCCGACCGCGAGCGCTTCATGCCGTGGCGAACCATTGCCGGCGAAACGCTGGCCCCGGCATCAATGCCTGAACTGCAAGTAATGATGGAAGGCGTGTTCGAGAAACGCCGTCTGTTGCTGTTGCTGCGGCATTTTGTGGTGTTCGAGGACGATGGCAAAACCGTCGTCAAAAAACTGGCGGGCTACCACCAGTTTCATGCGGTGAATGCGGCGCTGGCCGAGACCTTGCGCGCTGTGCAGCAAAACGCGGCGGCGCAGAATCTTGGCGTCTATGAGGCCGGGCGCAAGCCCGCCGGGGAGTTGGGTGACAAGCGCATTGGCGTGGTGTGGCATACCCAAGGCTCGGGCAAGAGCCTGACGATGGCGTTTTACGCGGGACGCGTGGTACTCGAACGCCGCATGGAAAACCCGACGCTGGTTATCTTGACCGACCGCAATGATCTGGACGACCAGCTTTTCGGCACGTTTTCCCGCTGTCACGAATTGCTGCGCCAGAAGCCGCAACAGGCCAAGGACCGGACCAGCCTGCGCGAATTGCTCAAGGTGGCGTCCGGCGGCGTGGTCTTCACGACGATTCAGAAGTTTCTGCCGGAAGCCGGGGGCGATAGCTTCCCGACGCTTTCAGACCGCCGCAATGTTGTAGTGATTGCCGACGAGGCGCACCGCAGCCAGTACGACTTTATCGACGGCTACGCGCGCCACATGCGCGATGCGCTGCCCAACGCCAGCTTTATCGGCTTTACCGGCACGCCCATTGATACGGGCGACAAAAATACGCGGGCCATCTTTGGCGACTACGTCAGCATCTACGACATTCAGCGTGCCGTGCTCGATGGCGCGACGGTGCCGATTTACTATGAATCGCGCTTGGCCAAGCTTGCCTTGCTCGAAGGCGAAAAGCCCAAACTGGACGAGGAGTTCGAGGAGGTTACCGAAGGCGAGGAAACCGACCGTAAAGAAAAACTCAAGTCGCGCTGGGCTCAACTGGAAGCACTTGTCGGCACCGAGAAGCGCATTGCGCTGATTGCCCGCGATCTGATCGAGCACTTCGAGCAGCGCCTGGAAATCATGGACGGCAAGGCGATGGTGGTCTGCATGTCGCGCCGTATTTGTGTGGCGCTGTACGAGGCCATCGTCAAGCTGCGGCCGGAATGGCACTCGGAAGATGACAACGCGGGAGCGATCAAGGTGGTGATGACCGGCTCGGCATCCGACCCGCTGGAGTGGCAGGGCCACATCCGCAACAAGCCACGCCGCGAAGAACTGGCCAAGCGCATCAAGAACCCGAAAGACCCGTTCAAGATCGTGATCGTGCGCGACATGTGGCTGACCGGATTTGACGCGCCTTGCATGCACACCATGTACATCGACAAGCCAATGCGGGGGCATGGCCTGATGCAAGCTATTGCCCGCGTCAATCGGGTATTCAAGGACAAACCTGGCGGTTTGGTGGTGGATTATCTCGGCCTGGCCGACCAGTTGAAACATGCGCTGGCGACTTACACAGAAAGCGGCGGCACCGGAAAAACGGCGATTGACCAAGCGGAAGCCGTGGCCGCGATGCTGGAAAAGTACGAGGTCTGTTGCAATCAGTTCCACGGTTTTGACTGGGCTGCCTGGACGTCTGGCACCCCGGCCGCAAAGTTATCACTCCTGCCGGCGGCGCAGGAGCATGTGCTTTCGCAGGATGATGGCAAGAACCGGGTGCTGAAGGCCGTTACGGATTTGTCCAAAGCTTTTGCGCTGGCCGTGCCGCATGAAGCCGCCATTCAGATTCGCGACGACGTGGCGTTTTTTCAGGCGGTGCGAGCGGCATTGGCCAAGAGCACACCGACAGGGAAAAGTGGCGACGAGCTCGATCATGCCGTGCGGCAGATCATTGCCAACGCCGTGGCGCCGGAAGGCGTCATCGACCTGTTTGCCGCTGCGGGCCTTAAAAAACCTGACATCTCGATTCTTTCCGACGAGTTTCTTTCCGACGTGCGCGACATGCCGCACAAGAATCTGGCCGTCGAGATGTTGCGCAAATTGCTGGCAGACGAAATCAAAGTCCGCGCCAAGAAGAACGTGGTGCAGTCGCGCTCTTTTTCCGACATGCTGGAAAAGGCCATGCGTGCTTACCATAACCGCGCTGTCGAAACTGCTCAGGTCATCGAAGAACTCATCCAATTGGCGCGCGAGATGAAGGCCGCGCAGGTGCGGGGTGAAAGCCTTGGCCTCAATGATGACGAGGTGGCGTTTTACGATGCGCTTGAAACCAACGACAGTGCCGTGCTTGAGCTGGGCGACGAAACGCTGAAGAAGATTGCCCGCGAGCTGGTCGATAACGTCAAGCGCAACGTCAGCATCGACTGGACGGTTAAGGAAGGTGTCCGTGCCAAGCTAAGGGTGCTGGTCAAGCGCATCCTGCGCAAGTATGGCTACCCGCCTGACAAGCAGGAGAAGGCAGCTGAGACCGTTTTGCAGCAGGCAGAATTATTGTCGGCGGAGTGGGTCACGGTTTGATACTCTGACCGCGCCGTCACGGCGCTTGCAAAAGGACCGGCAAGCCCCGCGCCGCCGCTACCGCATCGCATCCTGAACCACGCCAGAGCGCAAGAAACCGCGCACTGGCTTTCGTGCCTTCGATGACCGCCGTCCCTTCTAACCCGCCGCCGCTGCGCCACTGCGCCGGCCAGCGGTAGGGCTGCTCGCCGGCTTG
>CAIYZZ010000146.1 GCA_903930805.1 uncultured Rhodocyclaceae bacterium
AAATGAACGAGCGCCAGTTGCAGGAGAGCATTGAAAAGGCGGTGGAAGATCTGGCCGAGGTTGCTTCGATCCTGCATGTGAATCTCAAGCAGAGCCCCTTTGCGCGGCAGGCGGCCGCATTCGTCGGCGGTCCGGCGGCGCAGATGCCGCATGCCGATAGCGGTAACGACGCCCTGGCCGAAACGCTGCTGAGCGATGCACCCCTGCCAGATGCCGAAGATGACGCGGGCGGCCAGGTTCCGGAAGATGCCCAAGGCGTGCTGGCTGCGGGTATCCAGGACATCAGCAACTCGCTGGTCGATGATTTCCCGCTCAACGATATCCTGCGCATCATCCTGGAGACCATGTATCGCGCAATGGGTTTCAAGCGCGTGCTGCTTGCCCTGCGAGACAACAAGTCCGGGCAGATGACCGGCCGCTTCGGGTTGGGGCCGGAAGTGGGTGAACTGACGAAACAATTTCGTTTCCCGATGACCGCCCAAGCAAGTGATGTGTTCTTGCTGGCTACCGGTAAAGGTGTCGACATCATCATCAGCGACATCGACGACCCGAAAATCGCCGACAAGGTGCCCATGTGGTATCGCGAGCGCATTCCCGCCAAAACCTTCGTGCTCTTCCCGCTCAACATCAAGGGGCGGTCGGTGGCGTTGATCTATTGCGACCGCGACAAGGCCGGTTCGATCAGCATTCCCGACAAGGAACTGACGTTGCTGAAAACTCTGCGCAACCAGGCGTTGCTGGCGATCAAACAGGCAATGTGATCAGGCGGGTTGTTGCTGGAGTCTGGCTACGGGACGCTGGTCGATCGGCAGGTTGATTGCCATCGCCAGCACGCCGAGCAGGATGATGATGGTCCACACGATGTCGTAGCTGCCGGTGCGGTCGAACAGCACGCCGCCAAGCCAGGCACCGAGGAAGCTGCCGATCTGGTGGCTGAAGAAGACAAAGCCACCCAGCATCGACAGATAGGCGACGCCGAACACCTGCGCGACGATGCCGTTGGTGAGCGGCACAGTGGCGAGCCAGAGGAAACCGATGGTCATGGCGAACACATAGGCAGAAGTCGGCGTCAGCGGGACGGCAAGGAAAGTGACGATGACGACGCTACGCGTGATGTAGATGGCCGCGAGCAGATGCTTCTTGCTGTAGCGCGATCCCAGCCAGCCGGCAGTGAAGGTGCCGAAGATGTTGAACAAGCCGATCAGCGCCAGACAGGTGACGCCGACATTGGCTGACAGTCCCTTGTCAGTCAGATAAGCCGGCAGATGCACGCCGATGAATACGACCTGAAAGCCGCAGACGAAGTAGCCCAGTGTCAGCAGGTTGAAACCTTTGTGGCCAAAGGCCTCGCGGATTGCGTCCCAGGCCGACTGTGCGTGACGACCGGCGGCGAGGTCGCGGTGCGGTTCGGCCAGCACAACGGATAAAGGTGCCATCAGTGCCGCGATGGCGGCGAGGATCAACAGCGCTTCCAGCCAGCCGAAACCGCTGATGAGTGATTGCGATACCGGCAACAGCGCAAACTGACCGAAGGAGCCCGCTGCGCCAGCGATGCCGAGCGCCAGGCTGCGTTTTTCCGGTGGCGTGATGCGCCCGAGCACGCCATAGACGATACTGAAAGTCGTTCCCGAAAGGCCGATGCCGATGAGGAAACCGGCGGACAGGACGAAGCCGGTGCCTGTGGTCGACAAGGCCATGCCGACCAGTCCGAGCACATAAAGCAGTGTGCCTGAAATCAGCACTTTGCCGGCACCGTAGCGGTCGGCGATTAGGCCGGTAAGAGGTTGGGTGACGCCCCACAGCAGGTTCTGCATCGCCAGCGCGAAGGCGAAGGTCTCGCGCCCCCAACCATGATCCAGCGTCATCGGCTGCAAAAACAGGCCGAAGCCGTGGCGTACGCCCATGCCGAGCGACATGATCAGGCCGCCGCAGATGAGGACGAGGACGGGGGTTCTCCAGTTTTTCTGCATTTGAAAAGTCGGCGCTGGCGGGACGGCAGTTGAAGGTCGCCGCATAATAGCGACTTTGCCAACTTCAGTAGCCGCAAAATGAACAAGGCTTTTGTCAAAGAAACCGCAAACGACGAGGATGACGATGAGCCCGTAGGCGTGCCTGCGTTGCCTGCCGGCACGAAAAACTATATGACCCCGGCTGGCCATGCCGCGTTGCGCGAAGAATTCGAGCGACTGGTGAAAGTCGAACGACCCCATATCGTTCAGGTCGTATCCTGGGCTGCGGGCAATGGCGACCGTTCGGAAAATGGCGACTACATCTACGGCAAGAAGAAGCTGCGCGAAATTGATCGGCGCTTGCGTTACCTGACCAAACGGCTCGACAATGCCGAAGTGGTCGATGTGGCGCTGCAGGCGAATCTGGAACAGGTGTTTTTTGGTGCCACGGTTACGGTCAGTTTTCAGGATGCCGCTGGAGCGAGCGAGGCCAGCTACCACATTGTCGGTGTGGACGAGGCCGATCCTGCGGCCGGGGAGATCAGCTGGATCTCACCGTTGGCGCGGGCGCTGCTGAAGGCGCGTGCAGGTGATGTGGTACGCCTGCAAAGCCCGCTGGGCTTGCGTGAGGTTGAAGTCGTCGAAATTCGTTACGAGTGAGAGCGAACATGGAAGCGTTTGTCTGGAATCGACATTTTTTCACCGGCATCGAGATCGTCGATAGCCAGCACCATCGCCTGGTGGATATCACCAACGAATTGGGCGACGTGATGCTGGGCGGCGACGAGTTGTCGGAGGGCCGCATGCAGATCCTGTTCAAAGAACTGGCCGATTATGCGCGCGAGCATTTTCATGACGAGGAAGAGTTGATGCGTCAGGCCGGGCTCGATGCGCGCCATCTCGACCTGCATGTCAAGCATCATCACCAGTTCGTCGAACAGCTCACTACCATGTGGCGTGTGCGTGGCGCGATGAAGCATCCGGCCGAGACTTTCCACGGTTTTCTTTCGGCCTGGCTGGCCTTCCATATTCTCGGCGAAGACCAGGTCATGGCGCGTCAGATTGCGCGGGTGAAGGCTGGCGAGTCGGCCCAGATCGCCTATGAACTGGAGACCCAGTCTCAGGACAACAGTACGGTCGCATTGCTGATGGCCCTGAAAACCGTGTTCCATCTGCTGGCCGAGCAAAACCATGATCTGGCCGATGCAAATCAGCGCCTATTGAAAGAAATCGCCACCCATCGGGGCTAGCCCCTTGAAAACCCTATTGGCGACCTTATTTCTCCGACTCATTTGTTCGTTAGTTCGGAGGAGATTGCATGACCACTACCACCAATTCCCGTCAGGAAACCCTGGGCTTCCAGACCGAGGTGAAGCAACTGCTGCACCTCATGATCCATTCTCTTTACAGCAACCGCGAAATCTTCCTGCGCGAGTTGATTTCGAATGCCTCGGATGCGTGTGACAAGCTGCGCTTCGAGTCACTGCACAATGATGCGCTGCTCGAAGGCGGCGGCGACTTCGCCATCCGCATCGGCCACGACAAGGAAGCGCGCACCCTGACCATCGCCGACAACGGCATCGGCATGAACCGCGAGGAGGTGATTGCCAATCTCGGCACCATCGCCAAGTCCGGCACGCGCGAATTCTTCTCGCAACTCAGCGGCGACCAGCAGAAGGACGCCCACCTGATCGGCCAGTTCGGCGTCGGCTTTTATTCCTCGTTCATCGTCGCCGACCGCGTGACGGTGCGTACCCGCCGTGCCGGCGAGAGCGCTGACCAAGGCGTCGAATGGTCCTCCGACGGCGGCGGCGAGTACAACATCGCCATGATCGACCTCGCCGAGCGTGGCACCGAGATCACCCTGCACCTGCGTGAAGGGCAGGACGATCTCCTCTCTGGCTGGAAGCTCAAGTCGATTATCCACAAGTATTCCGACCACATCGTCCAGCCCATCGTGATGAAAAAGGAGGCGTGGAAGGAAGACAAGGAAGAAGTCTCCGACGAGGATGAGACCGTCAACCAGGCCTCGGCGCTCTGGGCCAAGTCGAAGAGCGACATTAGCGAAGAGGACTATAAGGCTTTCTACAAGCACGTTGGCCACGACTACGACGATCCCCTGGCCTGGACGCATGCGCGCGTCGAGGGCAAAAGCGAATACACGCAGCTGCTCTATATCCCCGGTCGCGCGCCTTTCGATATGTGGGACCGTAACGCGCGCCATGGCATCAAGCTGTATGTACGCCGTGTCTTCATCATGGACGATGCCGAGCAGTTGATGCCGCTGTATCTGCGCTTCGTGCGCGGCGTGGTTGATTCCGCCGACCTGCCGCTGAACGTCTCGCGCGAGATTTTGCAGGAATCAAAAGATATCGAAGCCATTCGTAAGGGCTGTACCAACAAGGTACTGGGTATGCTGGCCGATCTTGCCGAGAATGAGAAAGATAAATATGCCAAGTTCTGGGGCGAGTTCGGCAAGGTGCTCAAGGAAGGCATTGGCGAAGACTTTTCCAACAAGGAAAAGA
>CAIYZZ010000147.1 GCA_903930805.1 uncultured Rhodocyclaceae bacterium
ATGCCGTCGAAACCGGCCGCCTTGACCTGGCTTTCGCGATACACGATGGCGTTGCCGATGATGCCCAGGGGAATGGCGATCCACTTGCCCTGGCGCTGGCCGTACTTCTTGCACACATCGTACCAGCCGCCGTACTTGGCGCCCAGATAGTTGGCGACGTCGGAGACGTCCACCAGTTTGTCCGGAAATTGATGCGGGTCGTCGAACCAGCCGACGATCACGTCGGGGCCGGAACCGATGTTGGCCGCCACCGCCGCCTTGGGCCGCACGTCTTCCCAGCCTTCGTTGTCCACGCGCACTTCGACGCCGGTCTTCTCGGTGAATTTCTTGGTGTTCGCCATCCACAACTCTTCGTCCCCTGCGACGAAACGTTTCCAGCGCAGCACGCGCAGCTTGGCACCTTTCTCGGGCTTCAGGCTGAGGGTCGGCGCCGCAGCGGCCGGTTTGGCAGCCGCCGCAGCGGCTTTCTTGTCTTGCGCCAGCACTTCGCCGGTGGTGACGCCGGCGGCCAGACCGGCAGACATTTTCAGAAAGTTACGTCTATCGATATTGCTCATAAAACCTCCTTTGTTAGCACTTTGATGAGTATGGATCGCTCTGGAAAATTTCAGTGGAGGCTAATGCGCGCCATCGGCGCGCGTTACGCCGGAACTAAAATTACGTCTGTTGACATTGCTCATTAAAGCCTCCTTTGGTTATTGCTACAGTCTTGCTCCATTTGTCGGATCAAACAGAAACGTATGTTCTGGAAACAACCGTATGGACTCGCCTGGTTTGAATTCGTGCCGCTCGCGCACTACCGCGGTGATGTCGGTGCCGCCGACCTTGCAGAAGATCTGCGTGTCGGCGCCGGTGGGCTCGACTACCACTACCTCGGCGCGCACCCCTTCCGGTCTGACCAGAAGATGCTCGGGACGCACGCCGACGATGACCTCGCGCCCAACCTCGGCCGCTGAGTCCGGCGCAGGCAACACGGAGCCGTCCGCCATCTGCACCTGCAATCCCATGCTATCTCTGACCAGTTTTCCCTTGAGAAAATTCATCGATGGCGATCCGATGAATCCGGCTACGAACAGGTTAGCCGGGTTGTCGTACAGTCCCAGAGGCGAACCGATCTGCTCGACTTTCCCCGCATTCATGACCACGATCTTGTCGGCCATGGTCATGGCTTCGATCTGATCGTGGGTGACGTATATGGAGGTGGTCGTCAGCCGCTGGTGCAGTTCCTTGATTTCGGTGCGCATCTGTACCCGCAGCTTTGCGTCCAGATTGGACAGGGGCTCGTCGAACAGAAACACCTGCGGATCGCGCACGATCGCCCGGCCCATCGCCACGCGCTGGCGCTGTCCGCCCGAGAGCTGGCGCGGATAACGGTCCAGGTATTCCATCAGTCCCAGGATGTTTGCCGCCACCTCGACGCGCTGGCGCATTTTTTCGCGGCTTTCGCCCGCAAGTTTCATCGAAAAGGCCATGTTATCGAACACGGTCATATGCGGATACAGCGCGTAGTTCTGGAACACCATGGCGATGTCGCGCTCTTTCGGTGGCACCTTGTTGACCACGCGGGTGCCGATCTCAATCTCGCCGCCGGAGATTTCTTCCAGGCCGGCGATCATGCGCAACAGCGTCGATTTGCCGCAGCCCGACGGGCCCACGAGCACGCAGAACTCGCCGTCGGCGATG
>CAIYZZ010000148.1 GCA_903930805.1 uncultured Rhodocyclaceae bacterium
ATGATGTTCTCGAGGATGCCACGGCCGCCGCGCCAATCCTTGTTGGACGGGCCATCGACGGTCTTCTGGGTGGCGGTGGCAGCATGCACGGTGGTCATCAGGCCGCGCTTGATGCCCCAGTTGTCATTCAGAACCTTGGCCACGGGGGCTAGGCAGTTGGTGGTGCAGGAGGCGGCGGAGACGATGGTCTCGCCGGCATATTTCTCGTGGTTCACGCCGAAGACGAACATCGGGGTGTCGTCCTTGGAGGGAGCGGACTGGACAACTTTCTTGGCGCCGGCGGCGATATGCTTCTGGCAGGTTTCCTTGGTCAGGAAGAAGCCGGTGCACTCGATGACGATATCGGCGCCGATTTCGTTCCACTTCAGGTTGGCAGGATCTTTCTCAGCCGTCAGGCGAACCTTCTTGCCCTTGACGATCAGGTTGCTGCCCTCGACGGCGATGTCGCCATTGAAGCGGCCATGCACGGAGTCATACTTGAGCATATAGGCCAGGTAGTCGGGTTCGAGCAGGTCGTTGATGCCGACGACTTCGATCTCGGGGAAATCCTTGGCGATAGCGCGAAAAGCCATGCGGCCGATGCGGCCGAAGCCGTTGATGCCAACTTTGATAGTCATGTGAATGATCTCCTTGTTCTGGTTAATTGGTTAGATAAATTTTTCGACAGACTTCACGACGTTAGCCACCGTGAAGCCGAATTCTTTGAACAGTACGCCAGCGGGAGCCGACTCGCCGAAACGATCGAGACCGATTACATCGCCCTCGCCACCGACATATTTCCACCAGCCGCCGGTAACACCCGCTTCGACGACAACCCGCGGCAGACCCTTGGGCAGGACGCTGTCCTTGTAGGCCTGCGCCTGGCGGTCGAAGACGTTGGTGCTGGGCATCGAGACGACACTGACATGGATGCTCTGCTGGGCCAGCGCGACCTGCGCCTTGAGGGCAAGCTCAACTTCCGAGCCGGTCGCGATGATGATGGCCTTGGCGTCGCCCTTGGCGGCGGAAATGACGTAGCCGCCTTTCTTGATGTTTTCGATAGTCGCAGCGTCACGGGCCACGAAGGGCAGATTCTGGCGCGACAGGGCCAGCGAACTCGGGCCGGTCAGCTTCTCGACCGCCGATGTCCAGGCCACCATGGTCTCGACCGTATCGCAGGGGCGCCAGACATCCATGTTGGGAATCAGTCGCAAGGTGGCGATCTGCTCGACCGGCTGGTGCGTCGGGCCGTCTTCGCCGAGGCCGATGGAGTCGTGCGTGAACACGTAGATCACGCGCTGCTTCATCAGTGCCGACATGCGCAGGGCATTGCGGGCATATTCCGAGAACATCAGGAAGGTGCCGCCGAAGGGCAGCAGACCGCCGTGCAGCGCCATACCGTTCATGATGTGGGCCATACCGAATTCGCGCACACCGTAGGAGATGTAGTTGCCGCACGATTTGCCGGAGACGTGCTTGCAACCTGTCCAGTTGGTCAGGTTGGAACCGGTCAGGTCGGCTGAGCCGCCGAGGAACTCAGGCAGGGCCGGGGCCAGGGCGTTGATGGCGATCTGTGAAGCCTTGCGCGTCGCAACCGTTTCGGCTTTGGCGTTGGCACCTTCGATAGCCTTCTTGGCATGCTCGGCCCAGTTGGCGGGCAACTCGCTGGCCATGCGGCGCTTGAATTCAGCCGCCTCAACAGGAAAAGCTTTAGCGTAATGCTCGAACTTCTGGTTCCAGTTGGCTTCCCACTCGGCGCCTTTTTTCTTTGCATCCCAGGCTTCATAAACTTCCTGCGGGATTTCGAAGGGACCAAAGTTCCAACCGATATGCGGACGCACCAGCGCAATCTCGATGTCACCAAGCGGCGCGCCATGGACGTCATGCGTGCCCTGCTTGTTCGGCGAACCGGCACCGATCACAGTCTTGCAACAGATCAGCGAGGGCTTGTCGGTAACAGCTTTGGCGGCTTCGATAGCCTTGTGCAGAGCTTCGGGATCATGTCCATTGACATTGGGCACGACGTGCCAGCCGTAGGCTTCGAAACGCTTGGGCGTATCGTCGGTGAACCAACCTTCGACGTGGCCGTCGATGGAGATGCCATTGTCGTCCCAGAAGGCCGTCAGCTTGCCGAGGCCCCAGGTGCCGGCGAGCGCGCAGGCCTCATGCGAGATGCCTTCCATCAGGCAGCCGTCGCCGAGGAAGACGTTGGTGCGGTGATCGACAATCTCGTGACCGGGTTTGTTGAATTCGTTGGCCAGCAGTTTCTCGGCCATGGCCATGCCGACGGCATTGGTGATGCCTTGGCCGAGCGGACCGGTGGTGGTCTCGATGCCTGGCGTGTAGCCCAGTTCCGGGTGGCCCGGGGTCTTGCTGTGCAACTGACGGAAACTCTTCAGATCATCGATCGACAGATCATAACCAGTCAGGTGCAGCAGGGCGTAGATGAGCATGGAGCCGTGGCCATTCGACAGCACGAAGCGGTCACGGTTGGGCCATTGGGGATTACCGGGGTTGTGGCGCATGTGGTGGTTCCACAGCACCTCGGCGATCTCGGCCATGCCCATGGGGGCGCCGGGGTGGCCGGAATTGGCCTTCTGCACGGCATCCATCGCCAAGGCGCGGATAGCACTAGTCAGATTGTTGAAGACAGGCGGCTCGAAGTCGCTGAACGTGGCGGACATAGCTTTCCTTTTCTCCGGGGAAACGCGCAATTATCCGCGAAACCCACACTTAGATGTTGTTGAAATATTGCTTACAGCGCCATCGCGCGCTTCTTGTTTTCCATGATGCGCAAGATCATCGGCGTGAAGATCAACTGCATTGCCAATTCCATCTTGCCACCCGGCACCACGATGACATTGGGGCGCGACATGAAGGAATCACGGATCATCGACAGCAGGTAAGGGAAGTCGATGCCCTTCGGGTTGGCAAAGCGGATAACAACGAAGCTCTCGTCGGCCGTCGGAATATCCTGGGCGATGACAGGGTTCGAGGTATCCACAGTCGGCACGCGCTGGAAGTTGACGTGGGTGCGCGAGAACTGCGGCGTGAGGTAATTCACGTAATCCGGCATGCGGCGCAGGATGGTGTCAACCACCGCTTCGGTGGAATAGCCGCGCGCGGACTTGTCGCGGATCAGCTTCTGAATCCACTCCAGGTTGATGATTGGCACCACGCCGACGAGCAGGTCGGCATACTGGGCAACGTTGACCGTATCGGTAACCACTGCGCCGTGCAGGCCTTCGTAGAACAACAGGTCGGACGGCGGCAGATCCTGCCAGGGAGTAAAGGTGCCCGGCTCCTGCTTGTAGGGCGCGGCTTCTTCATGGTTGTGCAAGTAATAGCGACGCTTGCCCGAGCCCGTGTCACCGTAGGTCTTGAACAGGTTTTCCAGCGCGCCAAGTTCGTTGGCCTCAGGGCCAAAGTGGCTGAAGTGATTGTTACCCTTCTTCGCCTGCTCGGCAGCGGCCTCCTTCATTGACTTGCGGTCGTATTTGTGAAATGAGTCACCTTCGATGATCGCCGCGTTCAGATTCTCACGACGAAAGACGTGCTGGAAAGACTTGGTGACTGAGGAAGTACCCGCCCCCGATGATCCGGTGATGGCAATAACAGGATGCTTGACCGACATGAACGTCTCCGGGAAAGAAGTTAAAAGGGATTAGCGAAATAGGGAGCGCGAAGAGAACAGCGGCATGTCGTAGCTATCCAGATCCTTGCCCTCGACGTATTCCTGGTGGTAGCGATGCAGGCGCTCGACCTCGCTCTTCGAACCGAAGATAAAGGGTGCTCGCTGGTGCAGTTCGCTCGGCTTGATGTCGAGAATGCGATTGCGGCCGGTGATGGCCGAGCCACCCGCCTGCTCGACGATGAAGGCAATCGGGTTGGCTTCGTAAAGCAGGCCGAGCCGCCCACCCTGATCGCGCGTCCGTTCATCGTGTGGGTAAAGGAAAACGCCGCCACGGGTGAGGATACGATAAGCCTCGGCGACCAGCGAAGCGACCCAGCGCATACCAAAGTCCTTGCCGCGTGGGCCGTCCTTGCCGGCCATGCACTCCTGAACGTAGCGGCGCACCGGGGGTTCCCAGAAGCGTTCGTTGGAAGTATTTATGGCGAAGGTAGTTGCTTCGGCGGGAATCGTGATCTTGGGGTGGGTCAGCACGAACTCGCCTACATCGCGGTCGAGTGTGAAGCCGTTGACGCCCTGGCCGGTGGTCATGATCAGGCGGGTCGAAGCACCGTATTGCACCAGGCCAGCGCAAAGCTGCTGCGTACCCGGCTGTAGAAAATCTTCTGCCTTGGGCTTACGCTTGAGGTCAGGGGCACGCAGGATCGAAAACAGCGTGCCCGACTGAAAGTTAATGTCGAGGTTGCCCGAACCGTTCAGGGGGTCAAAGCTCAACAAATACTTGCCACGCTGCTTGCCTGCCGGAATATGGCTTATCTCATCCATGTCTTCGGAAGCCATGGCGGCAAGGTGGCCGGTAGCAATGCCCGCCTGCAACATGACCTCATTGGCCAATGTTTCGAGCTTCTGGTTAAGATCCTTGCCGGTGGCCAGCAGAGCACCCTTGCCAACGGCGTTGGCGATGGTCTTGCTGGCGATGGCGATATCGTTGATGAGACCGCTGAAATCACCGGTGGCGCCGGCGATGTTCCGCTGCTCCTCGTTGACGAACTGGGTCAGCGTAATGCGCCCAACTTCCATACCCATCTCCTCTTGTGTCAGCAGCCTGCGATTATTCGCTCTTGTCTTGTCTGTGCGTGTCGCCACTCGAGAAAAATCCCCGCCCCCGAGTAGGGGACGGGGCCAAATCTGGCAAATGCCAGAGGGAGTGGAGAAACTCTTTTCGGTAATCCTCAACAGGTTAACCGAACAGATGAGCGAACTCTAATGTGCGGAACCCATAAGCGCTAGTCACTTTTTCTTATGGTCAGAATAAGCTCACTGTTATTGCAGTGCAGCAATCCCGCAAGACCCATGCCGTAACGCCAGCGCCAACTATTGCCGTTGCCGCAGGGACGTCAATCTTGCAGTCAACCGCAGAGTTTTCAGGGGAGGCGAGCATAATGGGCACCTACCCACTTCGAGTTGCTCATCAACCTGAAGACCGCCAAGGCACTCGGCATCAAGATTCCGGAGTCAATCCTGGTACGCGCTGACAAGGTAATCGAATGAATCCTAAATCCGGACACTACCGTGCCGATTTACTTTCTCGCGTCGGAGCGGGCGCTACTCGCCCTTCAAAGCGACGGGCCTTTCTCCTCGCTGCGGCAGCGTGGCCTGCACTTGCTTGGGCGGGCGCAGTACGCGCACAGCCAGCGGGGAAAATCTTCCAGATTGGCTACGTCGGCAACTCGTCCGCGACGTCAGAAGCCGCGTATGTGGAGGCGTTTCAGCAAGGTTTGCGTGAGCGCGGTTACGTCGAAGGCAAGAACATCGTCGTCAATTACCTATGGGCGGGTGGCAGCAACGAAAAAGTGTCCGAAATCATCGCGGAATTTGTGAAACGGAATGTAGACGTCATCATTACCTCCGGGACTTTTGCTCCCCTTGCCGCCAAGAAGGCAACTTCTACCATTCCAATTGTCATGGCATCCGTCGGCGATCCGGTCGGTACGGGCATCGTGGCGAGTCTTTCGAGACCAGGAGGGAACGTTACCGGACTGTCGTCTCTGGAACAGGGGCTTATGGGCAAGCGGCTTGAAATCCTGCGCGACTTCATTCCTGATCATAACCGTGTCGCTGTGCTCGCCAATCCCTTGCAACCATACACACAAGTGACTTTAAGAGCAGCACGATCCGCTGCAGAGGCACAACGTATAACGGTACAGGTCTTCGAAGCCGGTACCTTGGGCGAATTGGACTCTGTTTTTACCGCTATCGTCAAAGCAAAGCCTGACGCGCTGATGGTTCTTCCTGATAAACCTTTCTTCTACTCGAATATCGAGACTATTGTGCGGCTTGCGGCAAAACTGCGCATTCCGGCCATTTACCCTTTTGTGGAATTTGTCGAGAAAGGCGGGTTGGTGCATTACGGAGCAAATGTTCCAAGCAATTTTCACCGTGCGGGAGGCTATGTCGACAAGATCTTGAAAGGGGGAAAACCAAGTGAATTGCCGATTGAACAGGCCACCCACTTCGAGCTTACCCTCAATATGAAAACCGCCAAGACCCTCGGCATAAAGATTCCGCAGTCAATCCTGGTACGCGCTGATAAGGTAATCGAATAGCTGGCGAGAATGCCTGATCGCCTCACGGGCCTGCTTACTTGAGTCCGGTCACATTGAACGCTGGCACCGGTTTGTGAAATCCCTTGAGGCTGAGTTCCCCCACCGGATCGGCTGTGACCAGCTCATCAACGAAACCGAAGACCTTCTGTGACACCAGAATCTGGCCCGCCGTGGCATCGCCACACAGTCGGCTGGCGAGATTGCAGACTGAGCCAATCGCGCTGTAGTCGCGGCGACCTTCGAAGCCTATTGTTCCCATGGTCGCATACCCCTGGGCAATGCCTATTCCCATGTGCAGGTCGTAACCGCGCCTCTTCCAAGCCTGTGCAAGCAGGGCGAAGTTGTTTTGCATTCGAATCGCCATGCTCACCGCCTCTTTCGCCGGAGATTCGATTGTCATCGGGTCGTTGAAGCAAATCATGATGCCATCGCCGGCAAAATGCTGAATCGTGCCGTTGTGCTCCATGATCAGCCGGCCCATTTCAGTGTGGTACTCGTGCAGCACCCCCATCACTTCCTCTGGATCGGCAGTTTCGGTGAAGGCGGTGAAGCCGCGCAGGTCGAGAAACACCACAGTGATCTCGCGCCGGTGGCTTTTCAGCAAATCGTCGGCAGTGTTATCTAAAGTTCCGCTCACGATCAGGTCGGCGATCTGCGGCGATAGGAAGCGCTTGAGCCGCCCCATCTGCTCAATCTCGCGCACACCCTCGGCGACACGCTGCTCAAGCCTGCGGTTCCAGTCAGCGAGTTCACGAGCCTGTACCTGCAGC